>NZ_JACRTE010000009.1 GCF_014385105.1 Qingrenia yutianensis
TCGAAATGTCATCCTTTCTATACCGGAAAACAGAAGTTGGTTGACACCGGCGGACGTGTTGAAAAGTTCAGAAAGAGATTTGGTATGGACAAATAATGTTTTGTTTTTCAAAACAAATAAAGATGCGTCTTTTGTGCTTTCCGACATAGAGTCAACGCTCGAAAACACCGCGCACGACTATATTATAAAGAGATTTTTAAAAAAATAGCGATATTTTAAAAATAATGCTTGCTTTTTTAAAAAGTTTGTGATATACTAATTATTGCTTATTTGTAAATGTATGAAAGAGGTGAAACAAATGAAGGAAGGAATTCATCCCGAATATAAAACCGCTGTTGTAAAATGTGCTTGCGGTGAAACGTTTGAAACACGTTCTACAAGAGAAAAAATCAATGTTGAAATTTGCTCGAAATGTCATCCTTTCTATACCGGAAAACAGAAGTTGGTTGACACCGGCGGACGTGTTGAAAAGTTCAGAAAGAGATTTGGTATGGACAAATAATGTTTTGTTTTTCAAAACAAATATTGTATTTTTTATTATTAAAAAGCGATTTAAAGGAAATTGGCAAAAGAGTTCTTTGCCAATTTTTTTTAATTTTATCACGTTTTTATCACAAAAGTGTATTATCATAACGCTTGGAAAAATGCAGACTTGGTTTTAAAAATCAGGCGCAATTACCGAAAGGCGGTGAACAAAATGAAAAGAATTCTCGTTGCGGACGATGAAGAAAAAATCAGAGAAGTTATTAAAGAATACGCGCAGTTTGAGGGATATGAAGTTGCCGAGGCGGAAAACGGTATGGAAGCGGTTGAAATGTGCCGTCAAAACGATTTTGACGCCGTTGTGCTCGATGTTATGATGCCAAAGCTTGACGGTTTTTCGGCGTGCAAGGAAATCAAAAAGCTTAAGGATATTCCTGTTTTAATGCTTTCTGCACGCGGTGAGGAATACGACAAACTTTTCGGCTTTGAAATAGGCATAGACGACTATGTTGTAAAGCCGTTTTCGCCCAAAGAGCTTATGGCTCGTCTTAACGTTATTATCTCGCGCAACAACAAAGCCGAGGAGAAAAAAGACCTTCTCGAATACGGCGGACTTGTTATCGACATACCTGCGCGGAACGTTTTTGTGGACGGCGTGAGAGTTGACCTTACGCCGAAAGAATACGACTTGCTTTTCTATTTTGCGAAAAACAAAAATATAGCCCTCTCGCGCGAAAAACTTTTGTGTGACGTCTGGGGATATGATTTTTACGGCGATGACCGAACTGTTGACACTCACATCAAAATGCTTCGCAGCCGTCTCGGAAAATACCGCGACTATATTGTTACGTTAAGAAGCCTTGGATATAAATTTGAACCGCAGGAAGGGGGAGAATTTAAAAAATGACGCATTCCGGAAAAAACGAGCAGAGCATAAAAATAAGAATGTGGAAATACTTCGCGGTATTCACAATGCTTATTCTTTGTCTTTTGTGGATACTTCAGATTATACTTTTCGGTACGTTCTACAAAACTATGAAGGGCAGGGAAATGCGCGAGAGCGGAAACGAAATTAAGGTTTCGTGCAAAACGCTTTCGTCGGAGCATATTGCCGAATACATAGAAAGAAAGTCGTTTGAACAGGGTATTTCGATTTACGCGTTCGACAAAGACGGAAATGTGCTTTCAACGCGCAAGCATCCGCGTCCCGAATGGATAAACGACAGCGAAAAAAACGAAGTTTACAAAGTCTTGGAAAACAGGGAAGAGGCAATTTACCGCCACACCGAACAAAATTTTAAAATGAATGTTGCGTCATATGCGACGAAAATATATGACGCCGACGGCAATGAATTTTATCTTTATATGAAGTCACCGCTTTTGGCGCTCAATTCCACCGCGAAAATTCTGCGGACGCAGTTTTTCATTGTTTCTGTTCTGTCACTTGCAATCGCGCTGGTACTTTCGTATTTTACCGCAAAGCGGTTTACACAGCCGATTGTGAAAATCACAGAAACGGCAAACGAGCTTGCCGCGGGCAACTACGACGCGCATTTTGACGGCGGAGGATTTAGGGAAATAGAGGATTTGGCAGACACGCTTAACTTTGCGTCGTCGGAGCTTAAAAAGACCGATGAACTTCGGCGCGACCTTTTGTCGAATGTGTCGCACGACCTTAAAACACCGCTGACAATCATAAAATCGTATGCCGAAATGGTGCGCGATTTGTCGGGCGAAAACAAGGAAAAACGGAACGAGCATTTGAGCGTTATTATAGACGAAACCGACCGTCTTACATATCTCGTGGGCGATATTCTGGATTTGTCCAAAATGGAGGCGAATATCGACACGCTTGAGCGCGAAAAGGTCGATTTGAAAGAAATTGTAAACTCGGTGCTTAAAAATTTTGCGGTGCTGGAGCAAAACGAAGGCTATGAGTTTATCACCGAAATTGAGCCGGACTGTGTGATTTTTGCCGATTACTCAAAAATTTATCAGGTGGTATACAATCTTTTGAACAACGCCGTAAATTACACCGGCGACGACAAAACGGTGAAAATAAGAATTACACAAACGGGCGGGAAAGTGCTTTTCGAGGTTATCGACACCGGAGACGGCATTGCGCCCGATAAAATAGATAAGGTTTGGGACAGATACTACAAAACTGGAAAAAACCATAAACGCGGTGTAAACGGCACGGGAATAGGACTTTCCATAGTTAAAAATATTCTCATTCTGCACGGCGCGGAATACGGTGTGAAAAGCGAGGTCGGACACGGCAGCGATTTTTGGTTTAAAATGTAGCACATCATAATTTCGGCTAAAGGAAAGGGGTAGAAAAATGGCAGACGAAGCAAAGGTAAAAAAAGCTCCGAAAGAGGCGGTATCCGAAATTGCCTCAAAAGCAAAAGACGGAGCAAAAAATTTGTTTCAGAAGAAAAACAGGAAAAAGCTTATATCAATAACCGCGGTGCTTGTGGCACTGGTGCTTATAATAACGCTTTTCAGAGGGTGCGGAAAGAAATCCGACAAAAGCGAACTTAACACCGACACGGTTTCAAAAGGCGACGTTACCAAGATTATCGAGGGTTCGGGCACCATTGAGGCAATCGACCAGTACGAGGTTACAAGCGTCGGCATTAAAGGCGAAATCGTTCAGTGCAACTTCGAGGAGGGCGACGAGGTTAAAAAAGACCAGGTTCTTTACGTTATCGACTCCAGCGATATGCAGTCCAGCATAGACAGGGCGAATTTGTCCATTTCAAACGCTGAAACAAACTACGAGGACGCGGTTAAAAAATATAATGATACAAACGAGGATATGACTGTTACCGCACCGACGTCGGGCGTTATCACGTCGCTCAATGTTGAAGAGGGCGACAAGGTCAACGGCGGCACACAGGTTGCGACGATTAAAGATAATTCAAAAATGAAGCTTACCATTACGTTTATCGCAGAAGATGCGGAAAAACTCCGCACGGGCGAGGGCGCAAAGGTAAATCTTGAAAACTCGTACTCCACGGTAAACGGCACGGTTACACATATCGGATCGGGCACAACCGTTTCGGACGAGGGTTCGCTTGTAAAATACGTTGAAATCAGCGTTGACAACCCCGGCGCGATAAAGGACGGCGACAAAGCTACGGCAATGGTCGGCAACATTGCGTGCAATGATTCGGGAACGTTCAAAAGTTCGGCAGAGCAGACTGTTACCGCAAACCTTACGGGCGACGTTTACGCGCTTAATTACAAGGTCGGCGACCGTGTAAACAAGGGCGACGTTATCTTCAGAATTGATTACGACAATTCATATTCGAGCGTTAAAAACGCGAAAAACAGTTTGAGCGATGCAAGAGAAAATCTCAAGAGCCTGTATGACGATTTGGAGGATTACAGCATCAAAGCGCCGATAGACGGCAAAATCGTTCAGAAAAACTACAAGCAGGGCGAGAAAATCGACAACAATTCCTCGTCGAGCACAAAACCGCTTGCAATTATTTCGGATTTGTCAATTCTCACATTTGATATGAACATAGACGAACTTGATATTGCGAATATTGAGGTCGGTCAGGAGGTTTCAATTACCGCCGACGCATACGAGGGCGAAGAATTTTCGGGCATTGTCGACAAAGTAAGCGTTGTCGGCACAAGCTCGCAGGGTGTAACAAGCTATCCTGTTACGGTTATCGTAAACAGCGACAACAAAGATAAGCTTATTCCCGGTATGAACGTAAGCGCAAGCATTGTTATAGAAAAAGTTGAAAACGTTTTGAGAATACCCGTTTCGGCACTCCGACGCGGAAACGTTGTTATAGCAAAAACCGACTCGGACGGCGTTGAGCAGAAAATGCCGTCGGGCGCAAACGGCGCACCCGATACAAACGGCGCAAAATCGGACGGCAAGGGTAACGGCAAAGGTCAGCCGGCATCAAACAGTGACAGTCCTTTCCTCCGAAATCTTGATATTCCCGACGGATACAAGGCAGTATTCGTTGAAACGGGACTTACCGACGACGATTATGTTGAAATCAAGGCAGGTCTTAACGAGGGCGACACGGTAGTTCTTCCCGATGTAACCGTATCTTCCGGCTTCGGAATGATGATGGGCGGAGGCGGCGGCGGTCCCCAGGGCGGACCTCCCTCGGGCGGCGGTGACGGCGGTCCCGGAGGCGGAGGCGGCGGTCCCAGAGGCTGATATTAAAATAATGTCATAAGGGAGAGGCGTATGATTGAATTAAAACACGTTTTTAAAATATACACCGACGGCGACAGTGAAATACGCGCTTTAGATGACGTTTCGCTGTTCGTCGGTCAGGGAGAATTTACCTCTATCGTCGGCTCGTCCGGCTCGGGTAAATCCACTTGTATGAACATTATCGGCTGTCTTGATATTCCGACGAGAGGAGAGTATTATCTCCACGGAAACGACGTAAGCAAAATGAGCGAAAAAGAGCTTGCTTACATACGCAACAAGGAGTTGGGATTTGTTTTTCAGCAGTATAATCTTATCCCGAAGCTTAATCTTATAGAAAACGTTGAACTTCCGCTGATATACCGCAGAATGGCACCGTCCAAAAGGCGGGAGCTTGCAAAGGCGGCGCTCGAAAGGGTAGGACTGGGCGACAGGCTCACAAAATATCCTTCCCAGCTTTCGGGAGGTCAGCAGCAGAGGGTTTCCATAGCGCGTGCGCTTGCAGGCAGTCCGCCGGTAATTCTTGCCGACGAGCCTACCGGTGCGCTGGACTCAAAAACGGGCAAAGATGTTCTTGCACTTTTGAAAAAGCTTAATCTTGAGGGCACAACAATAGTGCTTATCACGCACGATAATTCCATTGCGGCGCAAACCAAGCGCACCGTGCGTATTCAGGACGGCAAAATTATATCCGATGTTGTCAATGAGGATATTGTTGCGGAAATGAAACTTGAAAAGGAAAAATTAAGCGAAGGAGCTGATGCGGTTTGAGTATCAAACAATCGCTGACACTGGCTGTAAAAAGCCTTATGGGCAGTAAAATGCGCTCCTTTCTTACAATGCTCGGTATAATTATCGGCGTCGGCGCGGTTATAATAATCGTCGGTGTAATCAACGGTATGACGCAGATGGTTATGGACGAATTTGAAAGTATGGGCGCGACGAACATTATCGTTTCGGTGCGCGGACGAGGCGGAAACAGAAGCATTGATATTGACGATATGCAAAATCTTGTGGACGAAAATCCGACGCTTTTGTCGGGTATGACGCCGTCGATAAGCATTTCGGGCGCAGTGGTGAAATCGGGTTCGGAAAATCTTGATACAACCTCGGTTACCGGCGTAAACGAAAACTATTCCGCCATTGCCAACAAAAAAGCCGAATACGGCAGAGATTTGCAGTATCTCGACTGCCGCGACCGTCTTTTAAACTGCGTTGTCGGTACATATGTCGCAAACAGTCTGTACGGCACGGCGGAAAATGCAATAGGCAACGAAATTAAAATAAACGGACGCAATTTTAAAATTGTCGGTGTTATGGAGGAGCAGGCAGACAGCACCGAGTCATCGGAGGACGACGCGATAATTATTCCGTACACCATAGCACAGAAGCTTTCGGGCACGTTTGCAATAAGCGCATATACCTTCTGCGCGGCGAATAAAGACGTTGCAACCGAGGCACAGGCGGCAATAGAAAGTTATCTTTACAAAATATTCAACGACAGCGACGCATACAACGTTATGAATATGTCAAGCCTTGTTGACACAATAAACGATATGACAAGTAAAATGAGCCTTATGGGCGCGTGCGTTGCAGGTGTATCACTCTTGGTAGGCGGTATAGGAATTATGAATATTATGCTCGTATCGGTAACGGAAAGAACGCGCGAAATCGGCATAAGAAAATCGCTCGGCGCGGCGCCGTGGGATATAATGAGCCAGTTTGTTGTTGAGGCTATCACAACAAGCTCGATAGGCGGAATACTCGGTATTCTGCTTGGCGTGGTCGGGTGCTTTGCACTGCGGTTTGTGCCGGATTTAAGCCCCGTTGTGTCAATTCCGTCGGTGCTTTTGTCCTTTACGGTTTCGGCGCTCATCGGCGTAATGTTCGGATATTTCCCGGCGAAAAAGGCCGCGGCGCTCAATCCTATTGACGCTTTAAGATACGACTAACATACCACCCCATTCGGAAGGAGAAAGGTAAATGATTAAGAAAAGTATTTCGGTAATTCTTGCGCTCTGCATTGTTTTGTCGTCGGTTTGTGTTTTCGCGGACGGTGAGTTAAACGAGGCTGATATTGAGAATTACATAAGCTTTATTTCAAGCTTTAACATTATAAACGGCGACCCCGACGGAAATTACCGTCTTGACGACCTTGTGACAAGGGCGGAATTTTCAAAAATCGCGGTTGCCGCGTCGGAGCACAGAAACAGCGTTGCCGCGTCGCTTTCGGTTTCGCCTTTTAAAGACGTCCCGTATACACACTGGGCGGCGCCCTACGTTAAGGCAGCGCTTTCAAACAAGTATGTCAACGGCTATGAGGACGCAAGTTTCCGTCCCGACCAAAACGTGCTTTTTGAGGAGGCAATAACGGTATTTTTAAAGCTTCTCGGCTATGAAAATTCCGATTTCGGCTCTTCGTGGCCGTACGGTCCTTACGGCATTGCAAAAAATATAAATCTTGTTGACAATATGCAGTCGCAGATTGGCTCGTATCTCACAAGACGCGAGGCGGTTATTTTGGTTTACAACCTTTTAAACTGCAAAACAAAATCGACTCCCGTTTCGTCAACCGAGAAATATATGAGCGTTTTCAACTGCGCGGTAAAAGAAGATATTATCCTTGTTGCAACGTCGAAAGAGGATTCGTCTGTCGGCGCAAACAAAATTGCAACCAGCGGAGGAACGTATAAAATCGGCAAAGGTTTAAACCTTGATATGCTCGGCAAAAAGGGCGACGGAATTATAAAAGACGGCGACGAGCTTATTGCGTTTATGCCGAACACGGAGTATACCACAAAAACATATGCGGTTTATTCTGTGCTGGACGACAAGGTGCTGGTTCACGACAACGGAACCATAAAGGAAATCACCTTCAAAGACGGTCTTGACGTTTACGAGGGCGGAAAACAGAGCAGTTTTTCGGCGGTTAAGGCAAAGCTTGCAATGGGTGACGAAATAACCGTCCGATACGACGATTTCGGCGCGGTGGATTACCTTATCTATAATGAGGGCACGCTGCAAGGCCCCGTTACCGTTTCAAATACGGGCTGGGCGTCAAGCCTCGGCGTAAGCGACATTTCAAGCGCGTTTATCGTGCGCGACGGTGTAAAATGCACGTCAGGCGACATCAAGACGAACGACATTGTATATTACAGCAGGGGCGTAAATATGGTGCTTGCATACTCCAAAAAGGTTACCGGCGTTTATGAGGACGCGTCGCCCACGCGCGACAACCCGACAAGCGTTAAAATTTCGGGCGTGACATATGAACTTGAGGGCGCGGCCGCATACAACAAACTTTCGTCGTCGGGAACACTTAAATTCGGTGATACAGTTACCGTTCTTATCGGCAGAAGCGGAAAAATTGCTGACGCAATCTCGGCAGGCAGTGTATCGTCGAGCGTTGTGGGATACCTCACCGAAACGGGCAGTAAGATATACAAAGACAGCAACAACAACGATTATTCAGCATTTTATGCGAAAATCGTTACCACCGACGGTGTTGAAAACGAATATAAAACCGACAAAAATTATTCGGCGCTTAAAAACACAGCGGTTAATATGACATTTGCAAACGGTGAGGGCAAGGCAACGAGAATTACAGTTTCCGAGGCGCTCGGCACGGTTAACGCAAGCAAAATGAAAATAGGCAAAACCGCCGTTTCGGAGAATGTTCAAATTCTCGACGTAAGCACAACATATGAGGACGAACCCACGCTTTACGCTAAAGTTTATCTGCAAAGACTCGACGGCGTTGACCTTTCGGCAAGCAATGTTGTTTATGTTGAAAAAAGCGCCGCCGGCGAGATTGAAAAGATGATTCTAAAAGACGTTACGGGTGATATGTATACCTACGCGGTGACTGCAAAGGTTAAAACCTCAAAAGACGCTGACGGCAAGGTTGATGTCCGCGGTTATCAGTATACATTTGACTCGAACGGCACAACTTACACAGATACGGGACGTTCGCTCCCCGTATCGGCAGGCGAGGGCGCAAAGCTTGTGCTTTCGGGACAGACGGTTGACAACGTTAAGTCTATGAACGCAATCACGGGTAATGTGAGAGAGCTTACAAGCTCGAGCATTACCGTCGGCAACACAAAATATGCGCTCGCAAGCGATGTTATTGTTTACACAATGACCTACGACAACAGCGGATATAAATATCTTATCACACCGATAGACACCGTTGCGGAAAATCTCGCAAGCTACAAGGGCATTTCGGTTTATGCCGACAAAGCAGAGTCGAAAGGCGGCAGAGTAAGAATTATCGTCGCGAAAAAAGTATGATGTTTGAAAAATAAAAAAAAGACCATGCATATCACTCTGATTTGCACGGTCTTTTTTTGTGCAAAAAATTTTTGGAAAACGTAATATTTGCAACAAACTAGTTGATTTGGTTATATTATACATTATTTTTGACTGATATAATAGCGGTATAATAAGAATTACGGAGGTAAAAATGAGCAGAGAATACTTTGAAAACAGAATAAAAGAAGTAACCGAAAATCACAGAGCGGTTACGGGACGGAAAAACAGAAAAAAATTCAGCATAAACGGCGTTTTTAACCGCTACGAATACCCTGCGCTTATGCGCGAGGACATTCCGCTCAACTGGAGATTTGACTATTCATATGAGCGAAATCCTATGTTTCTCGAAAGAATAAGAGTAAACGCCATTCTCAACGCGGGCGGAATTTTCTTAAACGGAAAATATGTGCTTGTTGCAAGAGTTGAGGGCAACGACAGAAAATCGTATTTTGCGGTTGCCGAGAGTGACAACGGCATTGACGGCTTTAAATTCAGAGAAAAACCCATTAAACTGCCCGAAACCGACGAAATGGACACAAACGTTTACGATATGCGTCTTACAAAGCACGAGGACGGCTGGATTTACGGACTTTTCTGCAGTGAAAGAAAAGATTTCAGCGTGGACGATACATCTTCCGCGGTTGCAAAATGCGGTATAGTCCGCACAAAAGACCTCGACAGCTGGGAAAGACTTCCCGATTTGAAGTCGCCTACACAGCAGAGAAACGTTATGCTCCACCCCGAATTTATCGACGGAAAATATCTTCTTTATACCCGTCCGTCCGACGGATTTATCGACGTCGGCAGCGGCGGCGGTATCGGTGCCGCGCTGGTTGACAGTATGGAAAATGCCGAGATTAAAGATGAAAAAATCATAGACGCGAGAATTTATCACACCGTTAAAGAGGTTAAAAACGGCGCGGGCGCAACGCCTATCAAAACAAAAGACGGCTGGCTGCATATAGCACACGGCGTGCGTATGAACGCGGCAGGCTTGCGATACGTTCTCTATTGCTTTATGACCGCGCTTGACGACCCCACAAAGGTTATTTACAGCCCCGGCGGATATTTTATCGCACCTAAAGGAAAAGAGCGCGAGGGCGACGTTTCGGGCTGTGTATTCTCAAACGGCGCGGTTGTTGACAACGACGGCAATATTTTTATTTACTATGCGTCCGCCGACACTCGTTTGCAGGTTGCGTCCACAACGGTTGACAAAATGGTTGACTACTGCAAAAACACTCCTGCCGACGGCTTTAATACGCACGAGAGCGTTAAGACGATTTGCCGTCTTATAGACGATAACAAAGATTTTTACAACGAATAATTTTTAAAATACATAAAAAAACGGTACGCGAGTTTCACCTTGCGTACCGTAATTTTTTATATTTTACTTGCTTTCCAAAAACGCTTTGTAGCCGAGATAACCCATATAAATATCAGCCTTTGAAGCAAGTTCAAACGGCGAATGCATAGACAAAATCGGCACACCGCAGTCGAGCGTTTCAATGTTCATATTTGCAATGTACTGCGCAACCGTTCCGCCGCCGCCCTGGTCAACCTTGCCAAGCTCGGCAATCTGCCATTTAACGTTGTTTGAATTGAAAATTCTTCTTATTTCGCCCACAAATTCAGCGTTCGCATCGGAGGTTCCGCTCTTTCCGCGCGCGCCCGTGTATTTGCAAATGCACAAACCGCCTCCCATATACGCGCTGTTTTGTTCTTCGCACACACTCTTGTAGTTGGGGTCGTAGCCTGCCGTAACGTCCGCAGAAAGGCATTTTGACGCGCTGAAGCAGTCTTTCAAATAAAGCTCGTTGTAACCGCCCTTAACCGAATTTATAAGATGAGCGACGAACGTTTCCAAAAATCTTGATTTTGTTCCCGTCGAGCCCATACTTCCGATTTCCTCTTTGTCCGCAAGGTAGCAAACGCAGGTTTTTTCGGGATTTTCAATGTTCAAAATCGCCTCAAAAGATGTGTATGCGCACACTCTGTCGTCCTGACCGTAGCTTCCTACAAAAGAGGAGTCAAGACCTACGCTTTTTGCCTTGAACGACGGCACAAACACAAGCTCGGAGCTTATGAAATCTTCTTCGTCAATACCGTATTTATCTTTTAAAAGCGCAAGAATTGCACCTTTCACCTTGTCTTTTTCGTCGCCGTTCGGGAGCGAGCCGAGAACCGCGTTCAAATCTTCGCCCGACATAAACTGTCCCATTTTCTTGGACATCTGGTCAGCCGCAAGGTGGGGGAGAAGGTCGGTGATTGTGAATACGGGGTCGTCATCGTCCTCGCCGATGTTAACCTCAACAATTTCGCCGTTTTCTTTTACAACCGTGCCGATAAGCGAGAGCGGAATGGTTGTCCACTGGTATTTTTTAATACCGCCGTAGTAGTGGGTTTTTGCCATTGCAATGCCCAAATCCTCATAAACGGGGTTGGGTTTTAAATCGAGCCTGGGCGAGTCGATATGCGCCGCCACAAGGTTAATTCCGTTTAAAATATCGTCTTTTCCGATAATCGCAAAAACAATGCTTTTTCCGCGGTTTACGGCATAAACCTTGTCACCGGGTTTTAACGTTTTTGCGTTGTCAAGCTCGGTAAAACCTTTTTTCTCCGCAAGATAAAGGCTGTAATCGGTGCAGAGCCTTTCAGTTTTCGATTTATTTAAAAAAGTAATGTAGTCCGACGCGAAATCATATGCTTTTTTGCGGTCGATTGTGTTCCATACAGTTTTTTCCATAGTTATCAGTCCTTTCTTACTATATTGTAATACAAAATGAAAAATTTTACAACATTTTTTATAAAAAATTTGTAATTGACAATTTATCGCATAAAATGTATAATGAAAAAAAGAATTTAAAAAGGTGGTTTGGTGTATGGAAAGATTTACATTAAAAAGCAATGCAAGGTCACAGCTGCGCGGAAACATAGGTGTGCTGTTTGTGTGCACGCTTATTATGGGACTTATAACCGCAGTATGCGTTGCGTTATCGTACGGTATTGCATCGCTTCTTGTTGTACCGCCGTTTGAGCTTGGTATGACGATGATTTATCTCGGCTTGACCGAGGGCAGAGAGGCAAAGGTTGAAAAAGTGTTCGGCGGATTTAAGGTTAATTTCGTTAAATCCATTCTGCTTTATTTGCTGATGGGCATATTTATAGCTTTGTGGTCGCTTTTGCTGGTAATTCCGGGAATTATAAAAGGTTATTCATATTCAATGGCGCCGTACATACTTGCGGAAAATCCCGAAATGTCACCGCTTGACGCGATAACACAGAGTAAAAGAATGATGCACGGTCATAAATTTGACTTGTTTGTGCTTTATCTTTCGTTTATACCGTGGTTATTTTTGGTTTATATAACGCTCGGCATTGCAGGAATTTATGTTGGTCCTTATATGAACCTTACAGTTGCTAATTTCTATAAAAGTTTGTCGGGCGGTTATACAAATATGTATCAGGGCACGGCAACCGAAACCGCGTCTTCCGACAGCGGTGCGTTTTACGAAGAGTAAGATTAAAAAAATAAAAGGCTTGCACACAGCAGGCCTTTTATTTTTTGCTTAAATTATTATTTTCTTCCCGTCGAGCCGAAACCGCCCTCACCGCGGACTGTTTCGGAAAGCGCGTCGGATTCGATAAATTTCGCCGTGATATACGGTATAATAACAAGCTGTGCAATTCTTTCGCCTTTTGCGACAACCTGCGTTTCGCCCGACTGATTATAGAGCGAAACCATAATTTCACCGCGGTAGTCCGAGTCGATAACGCCGACTTTGTTCGCCGGTGCAAGACCTCTTTTTGTTGCAAGACCGCTTCTTGCAAACACAAATCCTCCGAAACCCTCGGGAATTTCCATTGCAAGCGCGGTGTGCACCATAACGGTTTTTCCCGCGCCGATTTCACATTCCTCCGACGCATAAAGGTCTGCGCCCGCGCTGTACTGCGTGCCGTAGGTCGGAACAACTGCGTTTTCGTTCAGTTTAATAAATTTAACTTTTGTCTTTTCCATTTTGTCCTCCATAGTGCAAAAATTTACGATAATTCAAACGCGCCGGTATAAAGGCTGTAATATTTGCCTTTTTGTGCTATAAGCTCCTCGTGGTTTCCGCGTTCTATAACAGAGCCGTTTTCAAGCACCATAATTGCGTCGGAATTTCTGACCGTTGAAAGCCTGTGCGCAATTACAAACACCGTTCTGCCGTGCATAAGCGAGTCCATACCTTTTTCGATAAGGCTTTCGGTTCGTGTATCAATCGAGCTTGTCGCCTCGTCGAGCACAAGCACAGGCGGATTTGCCACCGCGGCGCGCGCGATTGACAAAAGCTGACGCTGTCCCTGGCTGAGGTTCGCGCCGTCCGACGAAAGGTGAGTGTCATAACCTTTCGGAAGGTGCATTATAAACGAATGAGCGTTTGCAAGCTTTGCCGCGTTTACAACATCCTCATCGGACGCGTAAAGATTGCCGTAGCGAATGTTTTCTTTAACCGTGCCCGTAAAAAGGTGGGTGTCCTGAAGAACAAACGCGAGCGAACGGCGCAAATCGGCTTTTTTTATTTTGTTGATGTTAATTCCGTCGTAGGTGATTTTGCCGTCGGGAACGTCGTAAAACCTGTTTATAAGGTTCGTAATTGTGGTTTTTCCCGCGCCCGTCGAGCCGACAAATGCGATTTTCTGTCCCGGTTTTGCATAAAGCGAAACATCGTTAAGGACGGTTTTGTTTTCCTCGTAGCCGAAAGTAACGTTGTGAAATCTTACGTCGCCTTTAAGCCTGATATACGAAAATCCGCCCGTTTTTTCGGGGATTTTCCACGCCCACATTCCTGTATATTTATCCGACTCAACAATTCTTCCGTCTTTCTTTTCAGCCTTAACGAGAGTAACGTTTCCGTTGTCATCCTCGCTTTTTTCGTCCAGTACCTCAAAAATTCTCTCTGCGCCGGCAAGTGCGGAAAGAACCGAGTTAAACTGCTGTGACATCTGCGTGATAGGCTGTGAGAACGAACGCGTAAACTGCAAAAACGACGCGATTGTTCCGATATCGCCGATAACGCCTTTTATCACCAGAAACGCGCCTGCTGCGGCGGTGATTGCATAGTGCATATACGAAAGATTTCCCATAATCGGCATAAGAATGTTTGCACAGGTATTTGCGCTTGTGGCGGCATTGCAAAGGCTTTCGTTTATAACGTCAAAATCGTCTTTTACCTTGCTTTCGCGGCAGAAAACCTTTACAACCTTCTGACCTTCAATCATTTCTTCGATATATCCGTTAACCTTGCCGATTTCGCGTTGCTGTTCTTTAAAATAAACCGAGCTTTTTGCGCCGATTTTCTTGATTACTGCAAGTATCAAAAACAGCATTGCGATAACGAGAAGAGTTAAAATCGGGCTTAAAACAAGCATTGCCGTAAATACGCCGATTACCGAAATTACCGACGTAAAAAGCTGGGGAATACTTTGACTTAACATTTCGCGCATAGTGTCGGTATCGCTTGTAAAACGGCTCATAAGCTCGCCGTGCGTATGCGTGTCGAAATATTTTATCGGCAGTGACTGCATATGCGTGAAAAGCTGAACTCTTATTTTTTCGAGCGTGCCCGACGAAATGGTGAGCATCAGCCTGTTATACATAAACGTTCCGATAATTCCGAGAGCGTAAAATGTGCCCATCAGAATAAGTGTTCTTACAAGTTTCGGAATATCTGCCGAACTTGTTAAGTTGTTTATAACCGGTTTTAAAAGATAAGTACCTGCAATTGAAGCAACGGAGCTGAATATTATTCCGATTACAACAAATACAAGGTGGATTTTGTAGTCTAAAAGATAAGTTAAAATTCTTTTTATCGTCTTGCCCGCGTCCTTGGGTTTTCGCACGGGTTTTGTATTTCTTGACGGCGGCATATTATCACTCCTTTACTTTCTGTTTTGAAGTTCGTACAGTTCTTTGTAAATTCCGTCCTGTGCAATAAGCTCCTCGTGCGAACCCTGCTCGGCAATTTTGCCGTCGTCCAGTACGATAATTTTGTCTGCCTCGCACACCGACGTAATTCTTTGCGCGATTATTATAACGGTGGTGTCCTTCTGCTTTTTGAAAGCTTCTCTGATTTTCGCGTCGGTCGCAGTGTCCACCGCGCTTGTGGAGTCGTCCAGAATGAGGATTTTAGGTTTTTTCAAAAGTGCGCGCGCAATGCAAAGACGCTGTTTCTGACCGCCCGAAACGTTAACACCGCCCTGACCCAAATCGGTATCGTAGCCGTCGGGAAAAGATTTTACAAAATCATCTGCCGCGGCATCCTTACAGACCGCCTCAACCTCGCTGTAGGACGCGTTCAGGTCGCCCCATTTGATGTTGTCAGAAATACTTCCCGAAAAAAGTGTATTTTTCTGCAATACCATTGCAACCGCACTGCGCAGATTTTTGATTTTGTATTTTCTTACGTCCTCACCGCCAACCAAAACCTCGCCGCCGTTTACGTCGTAGAGGCGCGGAATAAGGCTGACGAGCGTGGTTTTTGCACTTCCCGTACCGCCGATAATTCCCACGGTTTCGCCGGGATTTATTTTAAGGCTGATGTTTTCAATGTTGTAATTTTCGCTGTCCTTGCCGTATTTGAACGACACGTTTTTAAATTCAACCGAGCCTTCTTTTACGGTGAGATTTTCGTCGTTTTCATCATCTGTAATGTCGATTTTCTCGCCGAGAACCTCAACAATACGCGAGATTGACGCTCGCGACATAACAAGTCCGACGAATGCGAACGAAATCATCATAAGCGACATAAGAATTTGCGTAACATAGCTTATAAAGCTCATCAGCTGACCGGCTTCCATAGTTTTGGAAATAATCATATTTCCGCCGAACCACGAAATGGAAATCATACAGGAATACATTATAAACTGCATAAAAGGCGCGTTCATAATGATAAGTTTTTCCGCGCCGACCTGCGCGTTTTTAAGACTTCTTGCGCTGTCCGCAAACTTTTTGTTCTCGTAGTCCTCTCGTACATATGTTTTTACAACGCGGATAGAGGTTAAATCCTCCTGAACCGACGAGTTCATAAAGTCGTAGCGTTTGAGCATTTCTTTAAAACGCGGAAACGCGCGCGTGCTGATGAAGATAAGAGCAACGGCAAGAATAGGAATTGCAATAAAGAAAATCATTGCAAGACGCGAATTTATGCGCACTGCCATAAAAGTTGCGCCCACCAGCATAACGGGGGAGCGGACAAGCATTCTCGTAATCATCATAAACGCGTTCTGAAGGTTTGTTATATCGGTTGTAAGACGTGTGATAAGCGACGGTGTGGAATATTTGTCGATATTTGAAAACGAAAATTCCTGAAGCTTATAAAACAATGTCTTTCGCACGTTTTTGCCGAAGCCCATACTTGCAACTGCGGCAAAACGTCCCGACATCGCACCGAAAAAGAGTGCCAAAAGCGACATCAAAATCATCAGTCCGCCTATTTTTGACACATATGCCATATCGCTGTTTTTTATGCCGACGTCAATGATTTTAGACATAAGAAAAGGAATGTATATTTCGAGAACAACCTCAAAAATAACAAATAGCGGTGTTAAAAACGCCGCGGTTTTATATTCGCCAACAAGGCGCATAAGCTTTTTCATTCACATTCCTCCATAGTGAGAGAGTTAATTTTTGCGTTGGTGAATTTTGTTATATCGCTGGTGTTAAGAAGAAGCTGACAGCCTCTTACGCCTGCCGAAACGGTGATTTTTTCAAAGTTTTTGCACGTTTCATCAAAATACGTGTCAAATTTTTTCTTCATTCCGACGGGCGAACAACCGCCTCTGATATAACCGGTAAGACCAAGCAGGTCTTTAACGTGCACCATTTCGATTTTCTTGTTTCCGCTTATTTTCGCCGCTTTTTTGAGGTCAACCTCTTTTGCAACGGGTATGCAAAACACAAGATAACCCGTTTTGTCGCCTTTTGCGACGAGGGTTTTGAAAACCATTTTGTCGTCGAGGTTTGCTTTTTTTGCGATTGTCACGCCCGACAAATCGTTTTCGTCAACCTCGTATTCAATGGTGTCATATTTGATTTTTGCCTTATCGAGAAGGCGCATTGCGTTTGTTTTTACCATGTTTTTCACTCCAAATTTGCATTGTTTACATTATATTCCTGTTTTGTGATAGGTGCGTGAAATATTTTTGAAAATATTTTATAAACAATTTCAGGCATAGAAAAATTTTTCCTATGCCCAAAAGTTAAAATATTTATTTTTTGAAATTCTCTTTTACCTTGTCAAAAAAGGTTTTCTGCTGTTTGTGATTTGTGTCGTTTGTAAGCTCGCCGAATTTTTTGAGCGCCGTTTTCTGTTCCGAATTAAGACGCTGGGGAACTTCGACAACGATTTCAATAACCTGGTTTCCCTTTATGCCCGTGCGCACGTTGGGTATTCCTGCGCCTTTAATGGTAAAGCGCGTGCCGTTTTGCGTACCCTCGGGAATTGTCTGTTTAACCTTGCCGTTTAGGGTGGGGACGTCGATTTCCGCACCGAGCGCCGCCTGAACGAACGTTATCGGAATTTTGCAGAACACCTCCGTGCCGTTTCGCATAAACAAATCGTGGCGTTTTACAACGACCGTTACAAGCAAATCGCCTTTCGGACCGCCGTTAAAACCGTGATTTCCCAATCCGCGGAACGATACCGTTTCGTTTGTGTCAATTCCCGCCGGGATGTTGACCTCAACCGTGCAGGCGCGTTTAACCTTGCCTTTTCCGCGGCATTTCTGGCACGGATTTTCAACAACCGTTCCCGTACCTCCGCAGGTATTACACGTCGCGGTGTTAACCATCTGACCGAGCATCGTGTTGGTGACGCGTCTTATTTCGCCCGTACCGTGGCAGGTGGGGCACTGCTTGCGTTTTTTGTCTTTTGAACCCGTGCCGGCGCACACGTCGCAGTCCTCAACACGGTAGATTTTGATTTTTTTCTTTACGCCGAAAGCCGCCTCTTCAAACGTGAGCATAATTCTTTCTTCAATGTCCGAACCGCGTCTCGGCGCATTAGGATTGCGTCTGCGCGAGCCTCCGCCGAAGAACGAACTGAAAATATCGCCGAAATCTCCGAAATCGGAAAAACCGCCGAAACCGCCCGCACCGCCGTATCCGCCTTGCGTCTGGTCGAACGCCGCGTGACCGAACTGGTCGTATTTCTGCCTTTTTTCCTTATCTCCCAAAACCTCGTATGCCTCGTTCGCTTCTTTAAATTTTGCCTCTGCCTCGGCATTTCCGGGGTTCAGGTCGGGGTGGTATTTCTTGGCAACTTTTCTGTATGCTTTTTTTATTTCATCGTCGCTCGCGCCTTTTGATACACCGAGCACTTCGTAATAATCTCGTTTTTCCGCCATATAGAATTCAATGCCTTTCCTTGTTTTATGTAATATGCAAAAGCAGAAAACCGTATGTTACATACGGCTTTCTGTAAAATGCACTCAGGCATAAGAGATTCAAACCCCGTATGCCTAGCCGAAAGAAAGTAATCCGAACTCCGATTTTGAGAGGCGGATTTTCGCTTTCGACTTTGTTAAAATACTCGGCAATCCGTCAGGATTACCTGCGTTTTTGCCTTGCGCAACCAAAAATCCGCTCTCTCAAAATTCTTCGACCTGAAAAGAATAGAATTTTGAGCAGATTTTGGTGCGGAAGATGAAGCAAGGCTGACGCCTTGCAAAGATGACAAGCCAAAAGATGCCGAAATTATGCCTTTTCAGGCGGGTTCGGATTACTTTCTTTTGGCTATATTATATTACTTTTTGTCGTCATCGTCAACTACTGTGTAGTCGCCTTCGTAATTTCCGCCGTTTGCACCGCCGTTTTGCGCACCGCCCTGTGCGTTGGGGTCAAAGCCTGCGCCCTGTGCGCCCTGCGCACCGCCGTTTTGCTGATATACTTTTGAAGAAACATCATAGAATTTCTTCTGCAAATCTTCGGTTGCCGATTTTATAGCCTCAACGTCTGTGCCCTCAAGAGCCTTTTTAACTGCGTCGATTTTGGTGTTAACTTCGGTTTTGTCTGCCTCGTCAATCTTGTCGCCAAGGTCGGTGAGAGCTTTCTGGCACTGATATACAAGAGTGTCGGCGTTGTTTCTCGCGTCTACCGCCTCTTTGTTTTTCTTGTCCTCTGCGGCATATTTTTCAGCCTCTTTAACCGCTTTGTCAATATCTTCTTCCGAAAGATTTGAGCTTGCGGTGATGGTGATTTTCTGCTCGTTGCCGGTTGCCATATCTTTAGCGCTTACGTGAACGATACCGTTTGCGTCGATATCGAATGTAACTTCAATCTGCGGCACGCCTCTCGGAGCCGGAGCAATGCCCGAAAGCGAAAATCTTCCGAGGGTTTTGTTATACTGTGCCATTTCGCGCTCACCCTGGAGAACGTGAATGTCAACGCTTGTCTGGTTATCTGCGGCAGTCGAGAAAATCTGACTGTGTTTTTTAGGAATGGTTGTGTTTCTTTCGATGATTTTTGTAAATACACCGCCCATTGTTTCGATACCGAGCGAAAGCGGAGTAACATCGAGAAGAAGAAGGTCTTTAACTTCGCCTGCAAGTACGCCTGCCTGAATAGCCGCGCCCATTGCAACACACTCGTCGGGGTTGATGCCCTTGTGGGGTTCTGTGCCGATTAAGCGTTTAACAGCCTCCTGAACGGCAGGAATCCTTGACGAACCGCCGACCAAAAGCACTTTGTGAATATCCGACGGATTAAGACCTGCATCGGAAAGAGCACGTCTTGTCGGCTCCATTGTTTTTTCAACGAGGTCTGCGGTGAGCTCATCGAATTTGCTTCTTGTAAGTGTGATGTCAAGATGTTTCGGGCCTGTTGCATCTGCCGAAATAAACGGAAGATTTATGTTAGAGGTTGTAACGCCCGAAAGCTCGATTTTAGCTTTTTCAGCCGCCTCTTTAAGGCGCTGGAGAGCCATTTTGTCGGCTTTTAAGTCAATGCCGTTTGCCTTTTTGAATTCATCTGCAAGATAGTCTATAATTCTCTGGTCGAAGTCGTCGCCGCCAAGACGGTTGTTACCGCTTGTTGCAAGAACTTCAAATACGCCGTCTCCGATTTCAAGGATAGATACATCGAATGTACCGCCGCCGAGGTCGTAAACCATAATTTTCTGCTCATTGTCTTTGTCCATACCGTATGCAAGCGCCGCCGCGGTGGGCTCGTTTATGATACGGAGAACCTCCAAACCTGCGATTTTACCTGCGTCTTTTGTAGCCTGACGCTGTGCGTCCGAGAAGTATGCCGGAACGGTGATAACCGCCTGTGTAACGGGTTCGCCGAGGTAGCTTTCCGCGTCCGCTTTAAGTTTCTGCAAAATCATTGCCGAAATTTCCTGCGGTGTGTACTGTTTGTCGTCGATTGTAACCTTTCTGTCGGTACCCATATCTCTTTTAATTGAGCTTACGGTGTGGTCGGGGTTTGTGATTGCCTGTCTTTTAGCAACCTGACCTACCAGTCTTTCACCCGTTTTAGTAAAAGCAACCACCGAAGGAGTTGTTCTTGCACCTTCGGGATTGGGGATAACAACGCTTTCTCCGCCCTCCATAACTGCAACGCAGGAGTTTGTTGTACCCAAATCAATACCAATAATTTTACTCATAATGTATTACCTCCGATTTTAAATAAAATTCAAAACACAAAAATGTACTAATTTGCAACTTTAACCATACTGTAGCGAAGAACTTTGTCTTTATAAGTATAACCCTTTTGAAATTCTTCAACCACGGTGTTTTCGGTGACGTTTTCGTCCTCAATATGCATAACCGCGTTATGCAGTTCGGGGTTAAATTCCTCGCCGACGGCTTTGGTTTCGCAAACGCCGAGCTTTTTGAAAATTTCCTCGGTCTGCTTATAAACCATTTCAACGCCTTTGTAAATATCGCTTTCCTTGTCGGAAATACTGCCTATCGCGCGCTCCAGATTGTCCATAACGGGTAAAAGCTCTTTAATCGCGTCCGCCGCCGCGTCAATGTAAATTGCCTCTTTTTCGCGTGCAGTGCGCTTTTTAAAGTTGTCATACTCGGCGCACAGCCTTAAATATTTGTCGTTTAATGCGTTTATTTCTTCTTTCGCCTTTTCAAGCTCGTTTGTTTCGGGCTCGGGGGCAGGCTCGTTTGCTTCGGAATTTTCTGCGTTTTCGGCATTTTCCTCTGCTTTTAATTCTTCATCTTTCAAATTTTTCTTCTCTTTATCAGCCAATATAAGTCATCTCCTTTAACGGGTGTCGGTTCCGTCCAAATACTTGTCAAGGTTTTTCTTGAGATAATCAAGCGTTGCGACAACCTTTGAATAATCCATTCTTGTAGGACCTACAATCGCAATTCCGCCAATCATACCGTCCTTGATTTTGTAGTTTGAAATTACCATGCTCAATCCCAAATCTTTAAGATGCGGATTTTCGTCGCCGATAAGAATATTGATTTTATCGTCGGCAATTTTTTCTTTCAAAAAGTTTTTGTCGATATTTCTTACAAAATCAAAAAATTCTTTCGTTCGGTTAACATCCTTAAATTCGGGATAGTTCAAAATGTTTGCCTGACCGTCCGCCGATATGTCAAATCCCGTGAAATCCTGTAAAACTTCGGACAAAAAGCCCATTACGGGGTTCATAATTTCGTCGGGCAGAGGCATAATCTCTTTCTGCGCGAGGATAAATTCGTTTGTAATCGCGCCGACCTCGCGGTCGCAGAAGGTGAGGTTTAAGTAATTTCCCAGCCTTTCCAAAACCTTTGCGTCCACTCCGCCTTTTGCCGTTATGGTAGTATTCTTGACAATTCCTCCGCTGTTTACAACAAGCATTACAAAGCTTTTTTCGTCAAGCGGAACAAGACGTATGCTTTTTAATATGTTTGTTGCAACGCACGGTGTTGAAATAAGCGTCGTATAGTTTGTAAGATGCGCCACGGTATTGGAAATATCCTTTAAAATATTGCCCAGCTCAAGATAGCTTTTTTTGAGCGAGGCGCGCATTTCTTCAATTTCGCGCACTGTAAGGGTGTAGCGCTGCATAAGTTCGTCTACATAAACCCTGTATCCGAGCGACGACGGCACTCTGCCGGCCGAGGTGTGCGGTTTGTCAAGATAACCCGTTCCCTCAAGCTCCGCCATCTCGTTTCGGATTGTTGCCGAGCTTATTCCCAGCTTGTGCCTGTTTAAAATGTAAGACGAGCCGACAGGCTCTGCGGTGCGGATATAATCGTCTACAATCGCTCTTAAAATACGGCGTTTTCTGTCGCTCAATTCCACGAATATCCACTCCTTTTAAATTTGTTTGGTATTTCTTTATAAAATTAGCACTCAAAGTCCTTTAGTGCTAACAAATATAAAATACCACTATTTATTTGGTTTGTCAATAGCTATTTTCAAAAAAAATTAACAATTTACGCATTGAGATTGCTAATTTTTTTGAGCAGTTTTAAAATTTGATATAAAAATCCCGTTATAAAGCCAAAAACGGGACACCGAACATTCGGTATCCCGTAAAAATTTTTATAAATTATTTGCTTTGAATATATTCGTCAATCGCTTTTGCGGCAATTTTGCCTGCGCCCATCGCCGAAATAACCGTTGCCGCGCCCGTAACCGCGTCACCGCCGGCATAAACGCCCTCTTTTGTGGTTGCGCCGTTTTCCTCGACGATAATTCCTCCGCGTCTGTTAACTTCAAGACCTTTCGTTGTGGTTTTGATAAGCGGATTGGGGGAGGTTCCGATTGAAATTATAACCGTGTCAACGTCGAGCACAAATTCACTGCCCTCTATCGGAACGGGACGGCGTCTGCCGTTTTCGTCAGGCTCGCCGAGTTCCATTTTAATGCACTTCATACCGGTCACAAAGCCATTTTTCGGGTCGCGTCTGTCATCGGGGTTGTGATAACCCAAAATTTCAACGGGATTGTTCAAAAGCATAAATTCAATGCCCTCCTCAATCGCGTGTTCAACCTCTTCTTTACGCGCGGGAAGTTCCTCCATTGAACGGCGGTAGACGATATAAACTTTCTCCGCGCCCAGCCTTAACGCACTTCGCGCCGCGTCCATAGCAACGTTTCCGCCGCCGACAACCGCAACCTTTCCGCCTTTCATAATCGGCGTTACAGGGTCGCTTTCATATGCTTTCATAAGGTTGCTTCGTGTTAAAAATTCATTTGCGGAATATACGCCGTTGTACGATTCGCCCGGTATTCCCATAAAGTTGGGAAGTCCTGCGCCCGAACCTATAAATACTGCCT
This sequence comes from Qingrenia yutianensis, assembly GCF_014385105.1. NCBI lineage: Bacteria > Bacillati > Bacillota > Clostridia > Eubacteriales > Oscillospiraceae > Qingrenia > Qingrenia yutianensis. Next base: position 23,262 of record NZ_JACRTE010000009.1, read on the forward strand.
CAAAGCCCATATCGAAAAGTTCGTCAACCGTGAGGGTTTTTCCTATTATAATGTTCGTTTCTATTTTAACGCCCATTTCTTTGAGGTTTTCAACCTCTTTTTTAACGATTGCTTTAGGAAGTCTGAATTCGGGAATTCCGTAAACAAGCACACCGCCGGCTGTGTGAAGTGCCTCAAACACCGTCACGTCGTAGCCTTTTTTTGCAAGGTCGCCGGCACAGGTGAGTCCCGACGGGCCCGAGCCTACAACCGCCGCTTTATGGCCGTTTTTCTCGATTTTGTTCACAGCGCCGTTTGCGTGCGCGTTGTGCCAGTCGGCAACAAAGCGTTCAAGCCTGCCTATTCCGACGCTTTCGCCTTTTATGCCTCTTACGCATTTAGCCTCGCACTGCACCTCCTGCGGACAAACTCTTCCGCAAACCGCAGGAAGGGACGACGATTTGTTTATAACCTGATATGCGCCCTCAAAGTCGCCCTCTTTTATTTTTCCGATAAATTCGGGAATATGAATGTTTACGGGACATCCCGAAACGCACGGCATATGCTTGCACGAAAGACAGCGCAGTGCCTCGTCGATTGCGGTTGCCTCGCTGTAGCCGTAGGTAACTTCGTCAAAATTTTTGCCTCTTGCCTTTGCGTCCTGCGCCGGCATAGGATTTCTCTCGGGGTTCATATTTATTTTTGCCGCCATATTATTTGCCCTCCTTTGCAAAAAGATTGCACGTTTCTTCATATGCGTGTCTTTCAAATTCGCGGTACATTCCTCCGCGCGCCATAGCCTCGTCAAAATCAACCTCGTAGCCGTTAAAGTCCGGACCGTCGACGCACGCGAACTTTGTCACTCTCTTTCCGTCCTCGATAAGCGTAAGACGGCATCCTCCGCACATACCCGTTCCGTCAATCATAATCGGGTTCATAGAAACGGTACAGGGAATACCCGTCTTTTTTGTCGCCTCAACGACGAATTTCATCATAATGAGCGGTCCGATTGTGATAACCATATCAAACTTTTCGCCGGCGTCAAACATTTCGTTGAGCGGTACGCAAACGTTGCCCTCTCTGCCGTATGAACCGTCGTCGGTCATAACGTAAAGCTTTTCGGACGCTGAATTAAACTCGTCCTCCAAAATGAGCAGGTCTTTTGTTCTGAAACCGATAATCGAGGTGACTTCACAGCCGTTTTCTTTAAGTTTTTGCGCAATGGGGAGTGCAATGGCACAGCCGACTCCTCCGCCCACGATACAGACTTTTTTAAGTCCGTCGGTGTGGGTTGCAACGCCCAGAGGACCTGCGAAATCTTCAATATATTCGCCCTCGTTTTTCATATTGAGTTTTTTTGTGGTTGCGCCCACAATCTGGAAAATTATTTTAACCGAGCCTTTTTCCCTGTCGTAGCCTGCAATGGTAAGAGGTATTCTCTCGCCGTTTTCGTCTACGCGTAAAATGATAAACTGTCCCGGTTCTGCTTTTTTTGCAACAAACGGAGCGTAAATGTCCATCATTGTCACAGTCGGGTTAAGTTCTTCTTTTTTTAGAATTTTATACATTCCGATTGCTCCTTTTTATAAAAAGATATATTAAAAAATATATGATGTCTGCCACATAAGCTTAATTATAACGTATTATGCGCGAATAGTCAAATAAAAATTTTGGACAACATACCAAAAAAATAACGGTGAATTTTGTTTTCACCGTTATTTTTAACAAATATTAAAAATCCACTTCGGTATCGTAGTAACAGCATTTTAAAAGCTTTTCCATCTGTTCGGGCGAAATTTCGCGCGGATTTGAAAGCGTACAGGCATCGGCAACCGCATTTTTGGCAATGTCCGACACTCTCTGCAAAAATACGTCCTCCGAAACAAATCCGTTTTCGGCAGGGCAGGAGTCCGCACCGTAATTTTTTATGCAAAGCGGAATGTTCAGCGTTTTTTGAAGTTCACGCAGTCTGTTTATAAGATTTTGCACCTTTTCGTCCGCGCTTGTACCGCCGAGATTTATAAGGTCGGCAATTTCGCAGTACCGCTTTTTCGCCTCGGCATTTTTTGCGTTGAACGCGATTACTTTCGGAAGATACATAGCGTTTGCCGCGCCGTGTGTGATGTGCGCGCCCTTGTCGGCAAACGCCGCACCCGTTTTGTGCGCCATAGAGTGAACAATTCCCAAAAGCGCGTTTGAAAATGCCATTCCGGCAAGGCACTGTGCGTTGTGCATCTTTTCGCGTTTTTCCAAATCGCCGTTATACGAACCCTCCAAATCGGCATTTATCATTCGTATGGCATGCAGTGCAAGGGGGTCGGTATAGTCGGTGTGCGCAGTGGAAACATATGCCTCGATTGAATGGGTCATAGCGTCCATACCTGTGTGCGCGATAAGCTTTTGAGGAAGCGTTGCAACAAGGTCGGGGTCGACAATCGCAACATCGGGAGTGATTTCAAAGTCGGCAATGGGATATTTTATGCCCTTATTATAGTCGGTTATGATGGAAAACGCCGTTACCTCGGTAGCCGTTCCCGAAGTTGACGAAACCGCACAGAAATGCGCCTTGCGCCTTAATTTCGGTATTGCAAAAACCTTGCACATATCTTCAAAAGTTATATCGGGATATTCGTATTTTATCCACATTGCCTTTGCCGCGTCGATAGGCGAACCGCCTCCGATTGCAACAATCCAGTCGGGCTTGAACTTTTCCATTGCGTCCGCGCCTTTCATAACCGTTTCAACCGACGGGTCGCTCTCTATTCCCTCGAAAAATTCAACCTCCATACCTGCTTCTTTAAGATATTTCTCCGCTTTGTCCAAAAATCCCGATTTTCTCATCGAGCCGCCGCCCGACAGTATCATTGCGCGTTTTCCCTCAAAGCCTTTAAGCGCTTCAAGCGCGCCTTTTCCGTGGTATAAATCTCTCGGCAGAGTAAATCGTTTCATAACAAAATCTCCTTTAGAATTTTTTATTATGCTTGCCTTTTTTACAAAAAATTATGCGTTTTGTAAAATTTTGAATAAATTTATATAAAATTTGGAAAAATATATTGATTATTGAGTAAAAAAGTGGTAAAATAATCAGAGTTAATTATAATGGGGAGATGTTTTGAAAAAAATGAGGAAGACAAAGATAGTTTGCACCATAGGTCCTTCGTGCTGCAGTGAGGAAATGATTGAAAAAATGATTTTTGCAGGTATGAACGTTGCCAGACTTAATTTTTCACACGGCGACCACGATTATCATAAAGATAATATAGAAACCGTCAAGAAAGTGAGAAAGCGTCTTAACAGTCCCGTTGCGCTTATGCTGGACACAAAAGGTCCCGAAATCAGGGTTAAAACCTTTAAAAACGGCAGGGTGACGCTTAAAGACGGCGATATTTTCACGCTCCGTTCAAATGACGTTGAGGGAAATGAAAAAGAGGTCAGCGTAACGTATGCAAAGCTTCCGTCACAGCTTGCCGAGGGCACAAAAATCCTCCTCGATGACGGAAAAATCGAACTTTGCGTGGTTAAAGCAGGCGAGGATTTTGCGGAGTGCAAAGTTGTGTGCGGAGGTGTTTTGTCAGACAAAAAGGGCATAAATCTCCCTAATGTACCGATTTCAATGCCGTATTTGAGCGAACGCGACAAGAGTGATATTTTGTTCGGAATTGAAAACGACGTTGATTTTGTTGCCGCGTCGTTCGTGCGCAATAAAGATGACGTTATTGCACTGCGCAAATTCATAAACTACAACGGCGGACATTCGATAAAAATTGTTTCAAAAATAGAAAATTCCGAGGGAATAAGCAATTTTGATGAAATTTTGGAGGCGTCGGACGGCATTATGGTTGCACGCGGCGACCTCGGCGTTGAAATTGAATATGAGCTTTTGCCCGGTATTCAGAAAAGATTTATAAAACAGTGCTACAAATCGGGAAAAATGGTTATCACCGCAACGCAGATGCTCGATTCAATGATGTCGTATCCCACACCGACGCGTGCGGAAATCACCGACGTTGCAAATGCGGTTTTTGACGGCACTTCGGCGGTTATGCTTTCGGGCGAAACCGCGGCGGGAAAATATCCGATTACGGCGGTTAAGGTTATGGCAAAAATCGTTGAACAGGCGGAAAAAGACGCCTTTGGTATGAACGTTTACGACGGTGTTGACTACGACCTTGATACGTCGGACATCACAAATGCGGTGTGCGACGCGGCCTGCACAACAGCGCGCGATATTAAAGCGCAGGCGATTGTTGCGCTTTCAAAATACGGTCAGACGGCGCGCAGAATGTCGAAATTCAGACCGGCACAGCCGATTATAGCGCCAACACCCGTTGAAAAAACGTTTAATCAGCTATCTCTTTCGTGGGGAGTTTACCCCGTGCTTTCGCGTTTCCAGAAAACCAGCGACGAGCTTTTCTGCCACGCTATCGACTGCGCAAAACAAATAGATATGGTGTCGGTGGGTGACAGGGTGGTAATTATCGCCGGAATACCTCTCGATACACCGGGCAACACAAACATTATGAAAGTTGAAATCGTCAGCAACGACGTAAAATAAATTTTTAAGGAGAAAAAAATGAGCGACATTTTAAACAATCTGGCAAGCATTTCAATAGGTCAGATTATTATGTGGATAATCGGCGGAGTGCTGATTTATCTTGCAATCAAAAAAGATATGGAACCGACACTGCTTTTGCCTATCGGCTTCGGCGCGATTTTGGTAAATATCCCGTTTTCGGGCGCAGTGGGCAGTGAGGGCGCACTTACAACGCTTTACAACGCAGGTATCGCAAACGAACTTTTTCCGCTGATTTTGTTTATCGGAATAGGTGCAATGATTGATTTCGGACCGATTTTAACAAATCCGAAGCTTATGATTTTCGGCGCAGCGGCGCAGTTCGGCATATTCTTCACGCTGTGCACGGCGTCGGTGTTCTTCGATATAAACGACGCAGCGTCAATCGCGGTTATCGGTGCGGCAGACGGCCCCACGTCGATAGTTGTCGCTCAAATGCTCAATTCAAAATATCTCGGCGCGATAATGGTTGCGGCTTATTCGTATATGGCGCTCGTTCCCATTATTCAGCCCCCTGTAATCAAGCTTTTGACCACAAAAAAAGAGCGTATGATAAGAATGGAATATCAGCAGAAAGACGTTTCAAAGCTTACGAGAATTATTTTCCCGATTGCAATTACTGTTGTTGCAGGTATAGTTTCGCCTGCGTCGGTGTCGCTCATAGGCTTTTTGATGTTCGGCAACCTCATAAGAGAGTGCGGAGTTCTTAACTCGCTTTCCGAAACGGCACAGAAAGTGCTTGCGAACCTCGTTACGATATTCCTCGGTATAACAATAGCGTCGCAAATGCAGGCGGAAAGCTTCTTGAGGCTTGAAACACTGCTTATTTTGGGACTCGGACTCGTTGCGTTTATCTTTGATACCGCGGGCGGTGTGCTTTTTGCAAAGTTTTTGAACCTTTTCTTAAAGAAAAAAATCAATCCGATGATTGGCGCGGCGGGTATCTCCGCATTCCCGATGTCGGGCAGAACGGTACATAAAATAGGTCTTGCCGAAGATAAGCAAAACCATCTTCTTATGCATTCAATCGGCGTCAACGTTTCGGGACAGATTGCGTCGGTTATCGCGGGCGGTTTAATTCTTAATTTCTTTATGAAATAGAAATTTGAAAGGAGAAAAATTATGAATATAAATCCTATGAATTTTGTTTTCAATCTTAAATATATGCTTTTCGGTATGCTGACGATTTTCGCCGTGATAGGCATTATCGTTATAATAACAATGCTTTTGAACAAATTTTCGCACGGCAGAGAATAAATAAAAAATTTAACCCGACTGTTTATACAGTCGGGTATTTTAATGCCTTTTTATAAGTTTTAGTGTCTATTTTGCTTTGTACGGATATTTTCTTGCCTCCGATACAACAATGTTGTAATCAAGCTCGATTATGCACGCTTTTTCGTCGCACGCACCGTAAGCAACAATGATTTTGTCACCGCATTTTACCGAATCTGTAAAGAAAATTGCAGGTATCGCCGCTTTGTTCGGCATTTCAAAATCCGCCTCGCCCTCAATCCATTTTTCGGGGCAAAGATACGTAATTTCGGGAAAATCGTTGTCCTGTTCCTTTAAAATCATAAACGACTGACCGTAGCCGATTTTATCGTTTTTCTTGCCGTGATAGTTAAGGAGCCACTCGCCGTTTCCCATATCAATCGGCGGTGTGCTTCCGCCTACCTTTTCCTCCTGCCAGTCCTCGGTCGGAGAATAAATAATTTTCCTTTTTGACGCATTTTCCGCAAAAGAATAAAAATCTTTCGACGCCGAAATCATAATTGACGGCTTTTCGGGATTGCTTTTTGAATAATTCTGCGGACAGTACGGACGGTGAATCATAACATACTGCATTTCGCCGTCGATTTTCATTTTCTTGGGGAAAAGGAAAACATCTCTGTCCTCGCCGTATAAAGGCGACGTGAGGTTTGTAACGTATGTAAACGCGTTTTTGTAGTCTTTTTTCGAGAGAAAATCCAAATTCACACGGTATAAAAGAGTAACGGTGGGGTTTTTCTGCGTGTTAAACGGATTTTCGTCCGATTTTGCCCATTCGGGCATACACTGCTGCGGGTCGTCGTGTTCCCAAAACGGTCCGGGAGGAAACATTCTGCACGCAACGGTCAAATATAACGAGTCCTCAACCCAAAACAGACGTGGGTCCTCAATGCACCCGTTCATATATGCAGGCACCTTTTCACCGCGCATATCAAGAGTCATAAGGCCGCAAAGTTCGGTGTTAAGCATAGGCGCAAGCGCCGGAGTGTCAAAATCAAATTCAAAATTTTCGCCGTCGTCCGAATACGCATACGCGAGAAAAATCGGGTAGGGGAGCGGTTTTCCCTCGGTCTGCTTTTCGGGAAAAGGCCCGGTTGTGCGTATCAAAAGGTGCGTCCTGTTTGTTTTCGGGTCAATGATTATCGCAGGGTTGAGCACCATTTCGCTTGCCCACGATATGCCCTCGGGCGGTGTTAAAATACATTTTCTGCTCAAAACGGGATTTTGCATTTTTGTGTGTCCTTTCAAATGTAAATTTATTTTTTCGAGTGCATACTTCGGTATTCACTGGGAGTGTAGCCGACGTATTTTTTGAAAATTCTCATAAAGCTTATCTGATTGTCGTATCCCACAAGCGACGAAATATCGTTTACCTTGTGCTGGCTTGAAACAAGCAGTTCTTTTGCCTTTTCAATGCGTTTGTAAATGAGATATTCCATAAATCTTTTGCCCGTGGACGCCTTAAATACACGGCTTAAATGCGAGTCGCTCACGTCGAATTTTTCCGCCGCGGCGTTGAGGCTTGTGTTCGGGTTCATATAGTTTTCGTTGATATATTCAATCACCTGTGACGCGAGCGCATTCTGCGAATATGTTATGTTCTGGCTCTGCTTGTAGGTTTCAAGAATATCCGAAAGAATTTTTTCCATATTGTCCACCGTTGTTTTAACGTCGGTGCACGAGTCGATAAGCTGGTTTGAATTAAGATATTTTCCGCTTATCTGCGAATGTGTGTAAACCTCGAGCGGTTTGATGTACTGGTTTACGATAAGCATTATCGTCTGAAGAACAAACTGCCTGCAAATTTCAACCGTAATGTGTTCGTCCGTCATTTTTTTGAGGATTGACTTGCATTTTTCACGCAAATCGTCCTGTGAAAAGTTCTTAAATTCCTTAACAATAACGTTAACCGCATCGGAAATTTCTTTTAAATTTTCGTTTTCTTCGTAGTTTGTAAGATAGTTGTCAATCATCAAAATGGAGTTGCCTTGGTTGATAGCTTTGTATTTCATAGCGCAGACTGCTTCGTTATATGATTTGTGCAGTCCCGAAACCTCCTCGTAAAATCCGCCGATGCTCGCGCAGACGGTGTATTCAAAACTTTTTTTGGAAAATTCTATAAGGTCGTTTGCTATTGAAATTGCGCAGGATACATTCTCTGCCTCGGAGTGGTTTTCAAAGCTTATAACCGCAAATATGCTGTGGTCGCCGACAACACAGCTGCAGCCCTTTGTTTCCTGTGTTATAAGATTGTCGAGTTTTTGGTGGATAACGTTAAACACAAGTACAAATTCGTCGCTTTTAAAATCTTTAAAATCGTCCTGCGGACTTATGTCAAACATCACAACCACGAAATTGCGCGGATAAAGCGAAATATTCGTCGTTTCAAGTGTTGCAATGAATTTGTCGTAGTTTGTGTCAAATCCGAGAAGCATATTCATAATGATGTTCCAGCTTAATGCCTTGGCATTTTTCTGATATTCCGACTGCAAAACTCTCTGTTCTTCAATCAGGTCGGAAAGCGTCTTTTCAAGGTCGTTTAACGTGCCGAAATTCTGCCGTATCTGCTCGGGCGAGTGGTTTTTGGTAATGGACGTTGCAACCGAATGAACAAATTTGTCCACGGGTTTATACATTTTTTTAACAAGAATGTATGCAAGCGTTACCGAAATTAAGAAAATCAGCGACGATAAAAGATAAATCTGAATTTTACCCTTGTTAATGGGCGTCATAAACATTGAAACAGGTATTGCGCTGGTGTATGTCCAGCCCGTATAGCCCGAACGTCCCGTAAACATAAGGGTTTTCTGGTTCATATACATTGTTTCGTAAGGCTTGTCCGATGATTTTTCCGATAATATGTACTGCGTATATTTTTCGGTCGCAACATTTGTGCCGATATACGCCTTGTTGCTGTGCGAAAGCACTATTCCTGCGCGGTTTATAACGAAAAACGTACCGTTTTTGTTTTCTGTGCGGTATTTGCTGATTGCTTCATACAAAAGTGTTTCGCTTACCGTAACCGCAATAACGCCCTTTTTATTGTAAAGTTTTTTTGCAAAAACAAGGCTTCCGTTTGTGTTTTCCACATCAATCCAGCCCTGTTTTTCCTCCGAAAGCACACTGCTTATCACGGAATACAAAAAATCGGAACTTTTTGTCGACGTAAACGGTATAAATTTTCCCGTTTCGCCCGAATATATGAAAATTTCGCTTATCATTGCGTTTTTGTCTTTCGCGTCGGCAACAATCTGCGCAACGTCAAATTTTGCCAGCGGGGCGGGCGAAGGATTTATAATATATTCGTTTATTGTCCTGTCTTTCGCAAGGTTTGACACATACATATCAATATTTTTAAGCTGTGAATCTACATTTTGCATTGTCTGATACAAAATCGTTCTGTTCGCAACGGAGAGCTCGCTGTATAAAATGTCGGTTACCGTGCTGAAGCTTATGGAACTGACCGCGAATATAACAATCAGAAACAACACCGAATTTGTAATTGCCGTCAGCCTGAAAAGCTTGTTTACATTATTACTGTGCATTATAACCATTCCTTTTAATTTTTAGCACCAAAATCAGCTATGATTATATTCTACCACAAAAACAAAGCTTTGTAAATTAAATATATTTGATACTTTTTATGTGCCATCGGGTGCTCTTATTTGCACTGAAAATGCCCTAAAACAGCGCGAAAACAAAAAAACGTAAGTTAAAATCAAAAACAGTCAGTGCAAAAATCAAAAAAGAGATTTAATAGCAAATATTTCAAGTTGAAACGTATAGTGTTTGGGTGTTATGATGGAAACAGGAAAAATGAGAAAGGAAGTGCGAAGAAAACATTATGAGAAATAAGCACAGAACAAAAAAAGAGCCAACGGTGCGCGCACTCGGTTCGGAAAGCGTTATGAAGTGCATACGCAGAGATATTTGGCTGTATGTGTTTTTAGCGCCGGCGCTGATTTATCTTCTTATATTTAAGTACGCGCCGATGCTCGGTATGGTAATCGGTTTTAAAGATTATTCAATCGGAAAAGGAATACTCGGCAGTGAGTGGGTCGGTTTTGACAACTTTGTAAGACTTTTTAAAACTCCGAACTTTTTTGTAATTTTAAGAAACACAATCGGTCTTAACATTTTAAGCCTTGTTTTCGGATTTCCGGCACCTATCATTTTGAGTATTCTTATAAATGAAGTAAACTGCAAATCATACAAGAAAACAGTGCAGACGATTTTATACATTCCGCACTTTGTATCGTGGGTTATCCTCGGCGGAATAATAATTCAGCTTACATCAATGAACGGCCCGATAAGCATAGTTCTTTCAAAGCTTTTCGGAATGGCACCGAAGTCGTTCATCACAGACCCGTTTTCGTGGGTTGTAATTTACATAGCGTCGGGCATCTGGCAAGGCGTCGGCTGGGGAACAATCATCTACCTTGCGGCGATAACAAACGTTGACGCACAGCTTTACGAGGCGGCGAAAATTGACGGCGCAAACAAATTCCAGCAGATTATAAACGTAACAATTCCGTGCATAAGCGGAACAATCGTTACAATGCTTATACTTAGAATGGGCAGTATGCTTTCGGTAGGATTTGAACAGATTTATATGCTCCAAAACAGTGCGGTGTTCGACGTTTCGGACGTTATCAGCACATACGAATACAGAGTCGGACTTGAACAGCGTCAGTACAGTATCACAACTGCGTTGAGTTTCTTTAAAGGCGTTGTAGGACTTATTCTCGTGTTCGGCACAAATTCAATAGCGAAAAAACTCGGCGAAGGAGGTTTGTGGTAGTATGCAGAAAAGAATAAGCAAAGGCGAAGCGGTATTTATTGTGGTAAACTACATATTTCTTTTCTTGTGCGTGCTTATCACACTTTTGCCGTTTGCAACAATCATAGCAAAATCGTTCTCCGACTCGGCGGCGATTGAATCGGGAAAAGTTTTCTTGTGGCCGGTTGATTTTAACACGCAGGCTTACAAAAATCTCATCTCGGACGGTCAGCTTTTAAGATCGATGAAAAACACGGTTATAATAACCGTTGTGGGAACCTTCCTTAATATGGTATTCACAACCACCGCGGCATATGCGCTCTCCAAAAAACGTTTACTCGGCGGTAAAACAATAATGAAGCTTATGACGTTTACAATGATTTTCAGCGGAGGTACAATTCCCTCGTTTATCGTTGTAAAAAGTCTTGGACTTATGAACAAGTACGGCGCACTTTGGCTTCCCGGACTTATAACGGTTTACAACCTTATAGTTATGAAAACATTCTTCGAGCAAATGCCCGAAAGTTTGGAGGAGGCGGCGCGGATTGACGGCGCGGGCGATATTCTTATTTTCTTCAGAATAGTTCTTCCGCTTTCGCTTGCGACAATCGCAACAATTACGCTTTTCTATGCGGTTGCATGGTGGAACGAATATTTCAACGGTATGATCTACATTTCGTCGTCGGCGAAAATGCCTCTTCAGGTTAAACTTCGTCAGATGATTGCGACGGTCGGCGAGGCACAGCTTACCGAAACGGACGGCGAGTCACCCGACAAAAAACTTGCAAAAGACGCGGTTCAGGCGGCGGCAATGGTAATTTCAACAATTCCGATGCTCTGCATTTACCCGTTCTTGCAGAAATATTTCGTAAAAGGCGTTATGGTCGGCGCGGTAAAGGGCTGATGATACGCGAAGTTAAGTTTGTTGATAAATTAAGTTTATCATATAAAATTAAAAATTTAGGAGGAGTAGAAAAAATGAAAAGGTTTATTTCAATTTTGTGTTTGATTGCAATCGTAATCGGTTCGCTTTCGCTTGTTGGCTGTAAAGACAACTCGGCGGAAAAAAATTCCATTTCGGTTGCTATAATGGCGCCTGATGTTGCGTCGTCCGAAGGCACGGCGGAAAACAACAGATGGACAAAGTACATAGCGGAGCAGACAGGTCTTGACATTACCTGGGTGGCAATTCCGCAGAATGAGATGAAAACAAAGCTTAATACGCTTTTGGCGGCAGGCGAAGCGCCCGATATGTTTGTTGAATATTCAAATGCATATTTCCAGGGTCTTGTTTTCGACGGTATGCTTATGGAACTTGATGACCTCATCGAAAAACATTCTACAGAGTACAAAAAATACATCGAAGAAAACAGCGACCTCAAAACCTGGACAATGCTTGACGGCAAAACATATGCTTTCACAAACAGACGTCCGGCGGACAAAATTTTGTCATTCGGTATGTGGATAAGACAGGACTGGCTCGACAAGCTTGGTCTTAAAGCTCCCACAACAATCGACGAATTTGTTGAAGTTGCAAAAGCATTCAAAACTTTGGGCGATGACATTGTTCCGCTCGCATATCCGTATCAGTTCATCAACACAATCTACAACGCCCACGCTCAGTGGTATGAAAAAGATGACGGAAGCGGCTTGGAATACGGCGTTGTTACAAAAAGATACGCAGATTCTATTGCAATGCATAAGAAAATGTACGAAGAAGGCATTGTGGATAAAGAATATTTTGTTGACAAGGGCGGCTCAAAACAGTATGAACTTTGGAACTCGGGAAAAGCCGGAATTATGTTCTCCAACTGGGATTCTTCTGTAAACCAGACTCTTTTGAAAAACGATCCCAACGCGAACCCCGTTCAGCTTGAAGCATTCTCGACAAAATACGGCACAAACGGTATGTTTGTTGAAGCTCCTCCGCAGCTTTACGTTATGATGAACAAAGACTGCAAAAACCCCGAAGCAGGTATGAAGCTTGTTGACTGGCTTATCGGCGGCGGATACAAAAATCTTATGTTCGGTGAAGAAGGCGTTCACTACAAAATGGACGGCGAAATTCCCGTTACAATCTGCGATAGAGATACGTTTACTCGCGAAGTTGAATATGCAAAAAGATATGCTGTTTTGGGCAGCTTTGTTTTGGATCCCGAATGGATTCCCAAAATGGCAAATCAGGACGAACTTTCACAGAAATTGGCGGCTGAAAAGGTTGACGCTATGAACACAATCAACAAGCACCATTACAGACGTGATGTTCCTTACAATCCGCCCGAGAGCAGAGTTTCGTCAATAGTTTCCGACTTCTCGTCAAGTATCAACGCAATTACGGTTAAATATATCACAGGCGGAAATCAGTATGACGAAAACTGGTGCGAAACAGAACTCAGACGCGAGTGGGAACTTGCGGGAGGAAAAGAAGCTGAGGAACTTGCAACTAAGTGGTACAAAGACAACATTGATATGATTAAAGCGTTCCAGGCTGAAAATAAATAAGTCATACAGAACAGAAGGTGCAAAATGTGTAAGAAAATAATTTCATTGGTATTATGCATATTTACGCTTGCAAATGCCGCGGCAATAAGTGTCGCGGCGGCACATCTGCCGATAACCGAAACGCTCGAAACACCGCTTGCGTGGGTTTGGTCGGACAGTTCTCTCGGGATTGACTCGTCGCTGAGATTGGCGCAGACACCCGAAGAATATGTTTTTTCGATGTCGGACGGTGCGGATAATAAAAAATATATCCTTTTAAAAAATGTCAACGCGAAAGAAAATGACGGATTTTTTGTGATGACCGACGGATATACCGAATACGGGATACCGTATGATTCAAACAATTACAGCATTACAGATACCGACAAAAAAGGTACAAAAACTGCGGAAAGTCTTGTGTATGACCCTGAAAGAAGCGGATCTGTTGCACAAAGACTCAATGACGAAAGTTATATGGCGAAACATTTTCCGCATATGAAAGATTACATCAACACGCACACCTGGTACACCGAAAGAGGATGTAAAACCGAAAATGGGTATGAAATTGAGCCTTACAAAACCGACTGCAAAATTTCGCTTTTGTCGCTTACGGAATATAAGGCGAATTTTGACAGAATAGGCTATAAACCGAACGGCGAAGAAATGCAGTGGTGGCTGCGTTCGCCTCACGGAACATCGAAAGATTACGGTGTATGGGATTTTTTGACCGATGGAAGAATAAATTGCATACTTGATGTCGGATCGACTTATTCAAGGCTCGTTGTGCGCCCGTGCTTTTATATAAGCGCAGATTTTTTCAGAAATGTTAAACTCGACACGCAAAATCTCGGCGGCGAAGTAAAAAAAGCAATTCTCGAAAACGTTACATACGAACAGGCGGAAAAAATATATTCCGATATTGAACTTTCGGATATAGGCTACGATGTTCACAATATTAGATTTGACAATCCGAGTTTAAAAAAGATTGGCAACAAAACGGTATTTAAAGCGTTTGTATCAAATCATTTGCGAAACGAGCAAACTTTTAAGCTTATAGCGGCGGTTTGCGAAAACGGTGCTCTTGCGGAAATCAGCCAAACGGACTACACACTTTCGGGCAGCGAAAGCAGACGTGTCGTAAGCGTGAGTGCAGATTTGAACAATGTGAAAGATTTATCCTCTGCCAAGATTAAAGTTTTCGCGTTTTTGGATTACAAAACCCTCATACCGCTTTCAAGCGTCGTTATGAACGGCGAAATTGACAAGCTTTTGGCGGCAGAACCCGAAAAATACGAAAAAGCGGAAATAACAATTCCCGACGCGTATCAAAATATCTACAATCAAGAGGACGCATATTTTGATGTTTCGGTTGTTTATGCCGGAAATTCTCAAAAAACATATACGGTGTCGTATACGTTTGACGATTGGAAAACGCAGACGGACGAGAATATCACGGTGTCAGATATAGAAAACTTGAAAAAGCGCATTAAGGTAACAAACGCGCCGCTGGGCGAAAATGTTATCAAAATCAAACTCACCTCGGACGACGGCGAAAAAGCTCAAAAAGAAAGCAAATTTTCGGTGATAAAATTTTACACCGAAAAGCCGCTCGACAAATATTACAACGTTGCCACAGGTGAACCGTTTGATTGGTATACCATTCCGAAAGATTATGTAACGCTTCTTAAAAATTTCGGATTTACCGCATTAAGAACCACACCGTCGTGGAATGTTGCCGAGAGGGAAAAAGGCAAGCTTGCAATAGCTGAAAATTCAAACGCTGCAAACAATATCGAAACGTATGTTGAAAACGGCATAAACGTTTCAACGCTTACTGTGGGATACGGCAATAAATATTATACCCATAATACCGCAACATCGCGGCCTGATATGCAGCCGCCGATAGAAAAAGATGAAATCGACGCTTTTGCAAATTACGCCGCAAACGTTCCGTCGCTTTTGAAATCGAAAGACGGAAAAACACTTTCGTTTAAACGCTATGAAATTTGGAACGAACCCAATATTTCCACATATTGGGGATATGAAGAGGGCAGCGTTCCCGATCCGATACAGTATGTATATATGTTAAATCATACGGCTGCAAAAATAAAGCAAGCCAACCCCGATGTAATCATTGCGGCAGGTGCACTTGCGGCAGGCAATATGAACGATTACACCGACCACCAAAATTATCTTAACATTATGTACGACTTGGGAATGTTGAAATATGCGGACGAATACTCGTTCCACCCATATATGTACCCCAAAAATCCAGATACGGGCTACCGCTCGAACGGCGTGAGCGTAAGCATTACAAACGATTATGTTTACAACCTCAATTCACGTTACCTTGCACCGCGCAAAGCGCACGGCGGCTGGATTGAAGCGGCAGTTTCCGAAGTCGGCTGGTCAACATATGTTGATTCCTCAAATATGAACGAAATATATGACGGAATGGGCAGAAGCGGCACAAGCGAGGACGACCAGGCAATATTTATAATCAAAGCGCTTGTGTATAATAATTACCTTGATATAAGCCATACCGATGTTTTTACTGCTTATGACAGAGGCACCGATATAAATTATGTCGAACACAATTTCGGATTTATCCGAAACGATTACAGTGTAAAACCTGCCGGATATGCGCTTTCGCAGTACAATAACACCTGTTCGTCGGCGCAGTATATCGGCAGAGTCGAAATAGCCGAAAATGTTTACGGCTATGTGTATCAGAGCCTTACAAAACCGTTTATGATAGTGTGGAAAAAGATGATGAACGCTAAAACCGAAACACCGTATACATACACACTTCCGAGCGGTGCGCGCGCCGAGGATATGTTCGGCAATGCGATAAGCGGCGAAAATATCAAAATCGGCACAGAGCCGGTTTACATCTACGATATACCGCTCACGCTTGTTAAAGACGCATTTGACGATTTATCGCTTGACGCGTTTAAGGATTTCTCGGCATACAGCACATACAAGGCAAAACTTGACAGTTATATTGCACTTAACACAATGCCGACGGCAGAAAGACAGCTTGAAATGCTTAACGATTTGTATGCATTTGGCAAGGCAGTGATAGCCGAGAAAAAATCTAATCCGTCGATTATGGACAACAACGATTTTATGTACGCATTGTTTGAGGTTTACCAAGCTACCAAACGAATGGCGGCGGCATATGCAATGTATGACGCGAAATACGAAACGTCCGATTCGGCGGTGGAAAGCTTAAACGCGGCGATACTTGCAAAAAAAGATAATCAGTCCGAAACCTCGCTTTTGTTTACCGATGCGATAATGCGTTACGCAAAACGTTATAACAAAACGGCAAACGAGGTAAGGCAAGCTGAAAACTTTACGGGCAAAACGGGATTTACCGCAATGAATGATTATCTTGCAAAAAATCTCTGCTCGTGGGCAAACGAGATTATGAAAACAGAAAATGTTGATATATCGCGTGCGCTTTTGCCGTATGCAAAATCGAAGATAGAAACAAACGCAAATGAAAGTTATGTTGTAAGCTTTACGCTTGACAGTATGCTTACCGTTCCGTTTAATTCGCTTGTGTATATCACAGATGAAAACGGAATTGCAAAAAGCGGCAAGCAGCCGCTCAATGTGGAGGCAAACTCAGGCGCAAGCGCAGATATAACAGGAAATTCCGTAAGTACCGCCGGTGAATATACGTATTACATCGCGGTTGAGAATAACGGAAAAGTAACTATTAAACAACCGTTTACGCTGACGGTTAAATAAAAAGAAAGGTGAATAAAATTATGAAAAAACTAATCTCATTATTTTTGTGCATCTTGATGGCATTATCCGTTGCGGCACCGGCTTTTGCCGCGACAACAGATTTGACAGAAGAAGAAATGAACGGTTTAACGACGCCGGTCAGCAATGTACCTTCAACTGAAGGCTTTATGGTTAATGGTGTTAATACAATGATTGCCGACACACCCGCAAAATATATATTTAAACCTGCAAGCAGCGACACAAAATCTTATATTTTGCTTAAAAATGTAAATGCCGGTGAAAATGACGGATATTTTGTAATGGTTCAAGACGGCGGTTTAAGGGCTGATACTGCCGATAGCGCTATCGCAAAATTAAAAAAAGTTTATCCCGGCACTTCTTCCGACGGAACTACACAAGCACCTACCGTTGTTTTTGACAAAGATGACAAAAAATCCATTGCATATTATTTGAATACTTCGGATTATATTGACGCTCAATTTCCTGTAATGAAAGATTACATCAATGACCATACTTGGTACACAGAGGGTACTCGTGGGAATGAGATAAAGCCTTATAAAACCAATGCTAAAATCGCTTTGCCTTCGGTAACAGAATATAAAGCTAACGTTGACAGAATTGGTGTAAACAGTGTCGCGAAAGGTCAATCGTCAGCATTTAGTCCTGTTCACTTTATGCTCAGAACCGCACATCCCGGTTGGATAGACTCTAAACATACATCGAGTAAATATACAACCAAGGCAGTTTGGCTTGCAAAAAACAATACTGACGGTACTCTGCAAATGCAAAACGGCGTTGCGGTATTTTATTGGCAGACTGTAGAACGTCCTTGCTTCTATCTCAGCAAAGACTTCTTTAGAAACGTTAAGCTTGATATGTCGCTTTTAACAACGGCGGACAGTGAAGCGGCAAAAATCATAAAAGAGATTGCAGCGGAAGAGGGCGGCATTGCCACATTAAAGAATGCCGGCTACACAGAAAGTGGCCTTGCTGAATTAGGAATAGCGGTAGGTAATGTTAAAATTACATCGGCAGCAATCAGCGGCAGCGGCAAATGCGGCGAAACAATCACCGCAAACGTTGTAACGGAGGGTACTGCGGATAAGACAGAATATGAGTGGTGCGGCGTTAAAGCAGACGGCACAAAAGTATTGCTTACTGATGATAAAACTTCTAAGACATACACAATAAAATTTGCAGACCTTGATTATGCGAAAATCACCTGCTTGGTTAACGTTTATAGCGGTACAACACTTTCGCAGTCAGCTTACGCAAACGAAATCACACTTGAAACAAAACCGACGTTTGAAAAAGCACCGTTAACAACAGGTACTTCTAACTGGAACTCCACAGCTGTTACAAATGCGGTTGCTACAACTGATGGAAAATATGACTTTGTTGTAGACGGAAAGGAATATATCCTTTTAAAAAGTGTTAATGCCGGCGAAAATGACGGTCAGTTTGTTACACTTGCCTCAAGTTTTCGTGATGAATCTATTAATTGGTACACAAATTATAATGAAGAAATAGGATTTATTTATGATCCGAAAGATGAAAAAAGCATTGCATACAAACTTAATACAAAACAATATTTTGATAAAGTTGTGCCTGCTAAAATGGCAGATTACGTAATTACGCACCGTTGGTGGAATGAAGCATTTGGCAGCTCGAATACAGGTTATCAATCTCAAGAAGCATATGCAACGGAAAGCAAGTTGGCTCTTTTGAGTTATACAGAGTATGTTGCAAATGCCGAGAGAATAGGATACAGTGATTTTGGAAGAAACGCATTGCTTAGAACACCTCAATACGATTGGAACTGCCCAAGATTGGGAAATCCGCGTGTTTTGATGATTTCAAATACTGAACAAAAGATTACTTGTTTGAATCCGACTTCCGGAAAACTTGCTAATTACGGCGGATGGCATTATAAAACGGTTGGTTTCTACCTCAATCCCGACTTCTTTGCAAATGTAAAGGTTGATTTCACACTTGCAAACACAGAAGTGGTTACGATTTTAAGAGAAAAACTTGCAGACAAAACAGTCGACGATCTTCGCAAAATAGGCTACTCGCTTACCGAAATCAAAGAGTTGTTCCCCGATAAGGTTGCCAACCTCGGCAAAATTGCAATGATTGATTTCAGCAAGGACGGCAACAATGTAAAATTCACTTGCGTGAACTTGTCGGACGGCAGCATCACATTCAAACCCGTTGCTGCGGTATACGCGTCAGACGCTATGGTTTGCTCGAATATCGGCGAAGAAATTACACTTGCGTCGGATGCAAGCAAAGATGTAAATGTAACTTTGGACGTTGGAACATCAACTCCCGACACGCTCAAAGCTTTTGCTTGGAACGTTGCGACATTAACACCGTTTGCACCCTGCAAAACTGTTAACTACGCCGCACTTGCTCCCGAAACCTGAATTGCCCGGTCGAGTGACAACAGATTAACTTATTTCGGAAGATGGCAATTTGTTAAAAACGACGACGAAACGACAAGCGCGCTGGCAAACTGGCACGACCCGTATGTTAAATTTAACTTTACGGGCACAAGCCTTGCCGCCGTGTTTGACGGCAGTGTTTCGGGCAAATGCACAATAGATGGAGCGGAAACGTCTTTTTCGGCAAACAACAATAGAGTAACCTTTGCAAGCGGTTTGGAAGATACAGAACACACTGCGGTTATTAAGGTTACAAGACCCGGCGGCAAAAGCGGTTTGAAATATGTTGAAACGTCGAAAGGCGGCAGTTTTACAAAAAGCGAAAAAGATAAAAAATACGTTCAGTTTATAGGCGATTCAATTTCGGAGGCTTCAAGCAGTTACACATTTACAATTCCGAAAGAATATAACCTTGATTACTCGGTTATAGCGTACTCGGGTATCGCACTTCAGGACGGCGCAGGCTGGTATTTCGGTTCAACGGGTACTATATGGCGTCCGACCTCCGATGATACTCCAAAGCTTAAACGCGAGGACTGCGTTGGTATGGAAAGCGCATACTTCAGCGTGAAACGTCCCAAAGAGGCATACTACCTCGACGAAAACGGAGATTTGCATTACGACAACCCTGCGTTTGACGTTTCCTCCGACAACGCACCCGACGCGATTGTTATAGGCATCGGCACAAACGACAGTACATACATAAGAGATAACGTTGCGGGAGTTAACGGTGAGAATTTCACAAAAACGTATATTGAATTTGTGACAAAGTTAAGCACTGTTTACCCGAACGCGCAGATTTACATCATAAGACCGTTTAACAATGTTGCCGAATACTCGCCGTTGTACGACGATTTGAGAGCGGCGATTGTTAACGCGGTGAACGGACTTAAATCAAATGCCAACGTACATTATATTGATACAACTTCGTGGAACGTTGAAATAAGCGGTGATAAGGTTCACCCGAGTGAAAAAGGTTACGCGGATTTACGCGACTTGGTTTACAACGAAATTAAAAGTTCATTAAATTAAAATTTGAAAAAAGCTTTATTTTGTATTATAATAAGGCTTGACGGCAAAACACAACGGCATATACGGCAGGTAAGGCTTTATCTGCCGTATACGTGCCGAATAAAATTTTGCAGACGAAAGGCGAAATTATATGAAAAAAATATTATCATTATTATTATGCATCATGATTTTCGTTTCGGTTATTCCTCCGGCTTTTGCAACGGCGGTTGATTTGACCGACGAGGAAATTAACGGTTTAACGACACCGGTCAAAAATGTGGCTTCAACTGCCGACTTTAGAGTTGATGGTGTTAACACAATGATTGCCGACACACCTACAAAGTATTTGTTTAAACCTGCGAGCGGCGACGAAAAGACATACATTTTACTTAAAAATGTCAACGCAGATGAAAGTGACGGATATTTTGTAATGGTTCAAGACGGCGGTTTAAAGGCTGATTCTGCCGATAGCGCTATCGCAAAATTAAGAAAAGTTTATCCCGGCACTTCTGCCGACGGAACTACACAAGCACCTACCGTTGTTTTTGACAAAGATAACGAAAAATCCGTTGCATATTATTTGAATACTTCGGATTATATCGACACTCAATTTCCTGTAATGAAAGATTACATCAATGACCATACTTGGTACACGGAAGGTACTACTAAAAACGAGGTAAATCCTTATAAAACCGACGCAAAAATCGCTTTGCCTTCGGTAACGGAATATAAAGCTAACGTTGACAGAATCGGTGTAAACAGTGTCGCGAAAGGTCAATCGTCGACATTTAGTCCCGTTCACTTTATGCTCAGAACCGCACATCCCGGTTGGATAGACTCTAAACATACATCGAGTAAATATACAACCAAGGCTGTTTGGCTTGCAAAAAACAATAAAGGCACTTTAACTATGCAGAACGAATCTGCGGTGTTTTATTGGCAGAATGTAGAACGTCCGTGCTTCTATTTGAACGAAGATTTTTTCAAAAATGTGAAGATTGACGAAAGTTACTTCACAGACGACGCGCTTGTTACCGAAATAATTAAGGGTTTTGACGTTGATACTCTCAAAAATGCAGGGTACAGTGACGCTCTTTTGGTAAAACTCGGAATTTTGAAAGGTTCTACCGAGATTGCAACCCTCACTGTTGACGGCGAAACGCAGGTCGGCTGCACTCTTTCGGCTGAATATGAGCTTGCAGACGGTTTTGAACAGTCGGAATATACAAAATTTTCGTGGGAATATTCCGACACACAGGACGGCGGTTTTACTGCCATTGACGGTGCGGATAAAAAATATTTTACCGTTACCGCAAATTTGAACAAGAAATATGTGCGTGTTAACGTTACGCTTGGAAATATAGACGGACAGGGCGAAACGTATACATCGGACGCGGTGTATATTGAAACTTTGCCGCCGGTTATCGAAAACGTTAAAATAAGCGGTGAAGCTTTCACCGGCGGAAAGCTTACGGTTAGCTTTGACACCGTAAGCGGTGCGCCCGATATGACAAAATCGCGCGTTATATGGTATTGGTCGGACGAAAAAGACGGTGAATTTACCGTAATTGACGGCGAAAACGGCTTTGAATACACAATCGGCGACGAATACGGCGACAAATACATCACCGCGGCGGTTATTCCGGCAAACGTTTATGAAATTTTCGGCGACGAAGTAAGAAGCGAAGACGTTTTGAGAGTTATCACGGCGGTTGATGAATCGAAACTCGAAACAAAACTTACAAACGTTTATTCAACACCGAAAGATATAACAATCATCGACACCGCATCACCGTCGAAATATACATTTAAAATTGCGGAGGGTGTAACCACTGCGGACGGCAAAGCCGACAAAAAATCTTACATACTTCTTAAAAGCGTAAACGCAAAGGAAGACGACGGATATTTTGTTATGCTTGATGACGGCGGAGTTGATACAACCGAAGAAGGTTCGGCGGTAAACGAGCTTAAAAAATACTACCCTGGCACATACAGCGGCACAGACGCGGCTATTATCGCGAAAAACTACGAAATGCCGACAAGAACGTTTGATGCGTCAAACAAAAAATCGATTGCGTATTACTTGAACCGCGACGAATATATGAAAGCGCAGTTCCCCGTTATGCACGAGGGCGGCTATATAAAAGACCATACTTGGTACACCGAAGCCGGAATTTTGGAGAGCGGCGAGGTTGCTTATGCGTCAAAGAGCAAATTAGCGCTTATTTCGGTTACTGAATATTTGCAGAATGTTGAAAGAATAGGCACAGTAGGCGCGTCGAGAAAATGGAGTGTTACAAACTTCCAGACGAGAACTCCCCATCCGACGGTTGCAACCGCAAAACATACAAGCAGCACATACACCGTACCGGCAACTTGGCTTGTATCATCAGGCAAATCATTCCAGGCGCAGGGCGTTGTTTACATTTGGCAGACGCTCGAACGACCCGTATTCTATCTTGATAAAAGCTTCTTTAAAAATGTTAAAATAGAGGCAGGCGCAAACAGTGCGGTTGCGGACGTTTTGAAAGAAATTATGCCGTATGAGGATATGCTCAAAATGGGTTATACAAAAGATGAGCTTACAAAAATGGGCATTTCCGAAAACTATCCCACAGGCAAAAATGCGGTTATAAAGGGGCATTTGGCGTCGGGAGATGTAGTTTATGCAGACTATGATTTTTTGCATACGGGCGCAGACGGCAAAGAGGGCGCAACGCAATATCAGTGGTATATTTCAAACGGTGACGGTTTTGAAAAAATCGACGGCGCAACAGGCGAAACATATGTTTTGACCGATAATGAAATCGGCAAAACCATAAAGGTTGAAATTACACCGCACGACACCGACGGGAATATGGCAAAAACAATTTCGGCAGAGGGCGCGTTTAAAGTTTCGCCGAGTGCGGATATAAGCTTTACGGGCGCGGACATCGGCGGAATAACAAATATCGACACGGTGACAAGCATAAATGCGTCGTTTGCGGTAAATGCAAAATCGGCGGTTAATGTGCGTTTTTATGTGGGTGTTTATGACAAAGAGACAAACAAATGCGTTGCGATAAACAATCCGACAGATACTGCTCTTTCCATCGGAAACAGCATTTATCCCGTAACGCTCGGCGGAATTAAAGCGTCGGCAAACAACTACATTAAGATGTTTGCTTTCTCGGAGGATGACAGACCGCTTTTCACCATTGAATTTTTCAGACGGTAACAGGAGGTGCATATAACAATGAAAATAAACAGAATTTTATCATCGGCACTTTGCGCTGCCGTACTTTGCGGTACTGTTTATGCCGACAGTGTGAATGTTTCGTACAACCCCGAAACCGAGCTTATCAATATAAACGGCAGTTTTGACAAGCTGAGCGAAAGCACGGCATATTCGGTTCAGGTTAAAAAGCTTTCAGACGATACTGTGGTTTACACAACGTTTGATTATGCAAAAGGAAATGCTTTTGACTTTTCGTTTATGCTTGACGGCGTTGAGTCGGACGAGTATTATGTAAGCGTTATGCCTTATACGGGCGACGGCGCGAACAGTAAGGAAAACCCGATTTTCATAAGCTCGGCAAGCGAAAAAGACAACATTTTAAAGAACGTTTTGTCAAATCAGACGGATAAATCCGTTATGGCAGGCTTGCTTGATGCTAACTTGAAATATTTCGGATTGAACAAAAACAACTGCGATTACTTTAATTTAAGCGCGTCATCAAAACAGGCGGCGGCTGAAAGAATGCTTAACAAAAGTTATTCTTATGACAAATACGGCGAATTTTTGGATTTGTTAAACCTTACCGCCGGCATAGAAATGCTTGACAATGCGGATGAAAGCACGGTTACGGCGGTATTTGAAAAGTATTTTACATACTTTGATTTAACGGGCGAGGTTTGCTATCCCATTTATTCGGGCAGTGACAAAGGCGTTAAAAATCAGACCGCGGTTAAGGCAATGGCGGTTAAAAACTTTGTCGGAAAAGATTTGACCGACCTTAAAGCGGTAAAGAAATATTTTAACGAAAATCTTCTTTTGGCGGCAATATCAAACATTGTAAGCCCCGGCGAAATTACAACGCACATAGAAAACTACAAGACGGCAATTCCGTTCTCGCTCGACGTTTACAATTCGACCGACAAGGCAAAAACGGCGTCTTATATTTCGGGACTTAAAAGAAGTTACACGCTTATGTCAACGCTTGAGAGCGATATAGTAAGCGCGAAAAACGCACAGTCAGGCGGAGGTCAGGGCGGCGGTTCGTCGTCCGGCAAAGGAAGCGGCGGAAGTTCGTCATCGGGCGGATTTTATTCTCCCGGTGAAACAAACGGTCAGAACGAGCAAAAGGGAAGCTTTAACGATATGACAAGCGCGCACTGGGCATATGAAACGGTTGAGGCGCTCAAGGCAAAAGGCGTTGTATCGGGCGACCAAAACGGAAACTTTAACCCCGAAAACAACATTACGCGTGAAGAATTTGCAAAAATGATTGTTTTGGCGTTCGGTCTTTACGACGAAAACGCGGAGTGTGCGTTCGCCGATACAAAAGACCACTGGTCGTACAGATATGTTGCGTCGCTTTACAAAAACGGCATAACAAACGGCATTGACGCGGACACCTTCGGTGTGGGAATTAAAATCACGCGCGAAGATATGGCAACGCTTTGCGCAAAAGCGGCAAAGCTTGCGGTTAAAGAAGGCGCCCTTTCGTTCGCAGACGCGTCCGACGTTTCGGACTACGCATCGGGCTATGTTGTGTCGCTTTGTGAGAGCGGTGCTGTAAAGGGCTTTGAGGACAACACATTCAAGCCGAAAAACAATGCCACAAGAGCAGAGGCATCATCAGTGATTTACAGTTTGATTAAATAGGGGAGGAAAATATGAAAAAACAATTTTATAAAATAATTGCGTTTGCACTTTGCATTATGCTTTTTGCCTGCCCTGTTTCGGCTTATGAAAACAAAGTTGTGCAGGCGGAAAATCCGCAAAGTACATATGACGAAAACATTGAAACAATTTCGGCGCTCGGTATTCTCGATTGGGATACCGACACATTCTCGGCATCCGAAAACGTTACGCGCGGAGAGTTTACGCGCCTTATAACGAACATTGTTTCAAACGGAGTTTATTCAACCGACAGCGTTATGAGTGTTTTTGCCGACGTCAGTGCAGACAGCGAGCTTGGCAAAATTCTCTATACCGCAAAGAGCTTCGGTATCGTTTCGGGCGACGGCGAGGGGAGTTTTTATCCCGACCGTCCGATAACATATGAAGAGGCATACAAAATTTTGGGTTCGGCGCTCGGATACGACGCGGACGCAAAAGCAAACGGCGGTTATCCCACAGGCTATGTTATGTCGTGTATAAAAGCAGGTTTGAAAAGCGACAGTATAGAACCGCTTTCCGATAAGCTCACACCGTCGGGCGCGGCAAAGCTTATCGTTGACGCCTTCGAGTGCAATGTTATGAAGGTTAAGCTTGTAAACAATAACACCGAATACGAAATCGACCGCGACGAGGATTGGATTTACACCGCAAAGAAAATTCTTATTTCGGAGGGTGTTGTAACCGCAAACAGTATCACCGCATTGCAGAGTTTTGATACTATAGACCAAGGCTTTGTAAGCATTGACGACGTAAGATACAAATGCGATGAAAATTTTGATTTGTATTTGGGTTACAATGTGAAATTCTATTACACCGAGGAAAACGGAAACTGCGACAGAGTGCTCCATATGACAAAGCAGTATAACGACGAACTTTTGATTGACGCAAACGACATTGCGGACGGTGTGCTTTCGTCGGACAGAAAAATTGAGTACTATACTGCGAACGACGACACCAAAAAGGTGAAAATCCCCGTAAACGCAAGTATAATTTACAACGGCAGAGCGATAAACACATACGGCGAGAACATCTTTAACATAAGCTACGGATTTATCAAGCTTACCGACAACAACAGCGACGGAATATATGACGTTGTTTTCCTCAGCGAATACAAAAATATGATTATCGGCGCGGTGAATACTGTGGATAAATCGGCGGCTGATAAATATAACGGCAATGTTATAAACTTTATGCCGTACGAAAAAGAGAAAATCATACGCATATATGATGAAACAGGCAAAGAAACCGACTTTTCAAAGCTTGCGGCGGGCGACGTTTTGAGTTATGCCGAGAGCGAGGACGGAAAGATTTTGACAATCTACGTTTCCAAAAAGAAGATAGAGGGCAAAATTGAGTCGGTAAGCGAAGTAAGGAGCAAAAAATACTACGGTATCAAAGGCTCTGAAACAGCACTTGCCGCAGATGCGTCGTTTGATACATCAAGCGTTAAACTTAACGCAGTCGGAATTGCGTATCTTAACGCGTTCGGCGAAATCACAGATTTTGTGTCGGGCAACGAAATTGACAATCTCGTGTGCGTAATCGACGCGTATATTGACAAAGACCGTGCGGCAAACGCACTCAACATCAAGGTTATGGACAAAAACGGCGATGTTAAAACCTTGGAGTCGCTCAAAAGCGTAATGCTCAACGGCACAAGAGTTAAAAACATTATCGAAAACGACACCGTTCCGGCGGTTATCACGGCGGCAAAAAGTGGTCTTGCTCTTATCGAGCTTGATGAAAAAGGCCTTGTAAAGAAAATCGAAACTCCCGACGCTGTCGGCAGCAAGCTTCATACTTTCGGCGCAGAGGCGGATTTGTGCTATTACAGTGCAAACAAAACCTTTGGCGGAATATGGTATGCAGACCCGAATGCGGTTATATTTATAGGTCCCAAAGAGGCTGAAAGAGCGGACGACGCTGAAGTATACAGAATTACGACAATGAACGAATTCTGGAGCAATGTTACCTACAGAGTAACGGGCTACACGGTCGGCGACGGTTCGCACTATGCAAAAGCTATTCTCTTTAAAGAGGACAACGATTTGAAAATCACCGGAAACGAAGCGCACGTTATAAAAGCAATCACAAAAACGGTAAACGCAAAGGGTGATACCGTAAACGTGCTTGAAACCGCAAGCTATGTCGGCGGTTTGAGAAAATACGAAACAAAGGACGAAACAATTCTTGCGGACGCAAAAGTAGGCGACATTGTTCTTATTCACATTGTAAACAGTGTTATAGATAAGGGCGAAATCGTGCTTTACGCAAAGGATTTGTCCTTTAACCCCGATAGTGAGTTTGTTAAAAAACATTCGACTTTGACGTATGCGGCAGGTTCAAACTACAAATACGGCAACGTTCTTTTCAGAAACAACACGCTTATTTTGCTGGTTGACGACGACGGCCTTGAAAAAGAAATAGCAAAAGGCAAAAACATCAGCGACTATAAATATTCCGATTTTTCGGAAATCGGCTATACCGACCTTACAAGTGCAACGGTTTATGCGGTTGACAGAACCGTTCACGACAAAAACGATATGGTATACAGAGCGGATACAAACGCGATAAAAGATTACCTCACCTTCGGCGAGGCGTCAAAAATATTTATCTACACAAGAACGGGTTATCCGCGTCTTGCGGTTGTTTACAAATAAAAGGAGGCAAATATGAAAAAGCTTATATCTCTTTTTACCGCGATTGCGGTTTTGATAACATCTTTTGCCTGCTTTCCTTTGTCTGTCGGTGCGGTGAGCGTGCCGACGACAAAGTTTACGGATTTTTGGACATATCCGGTTTACGAAAATATTTTTACGCTTGAGGACGATTTGAACACGGAATTTGTTCTTCTCGACACTTTGTCCGACGGATTTCTGGTTATGACAAACAAGGTGTATCAGGCGCGCCCGTTTGACGCGGACAGTACGCAAAAGTTTGACCCGACCGACGAAAACAACATTGCGCATTATCTTAACAATGAGTTTTTTAATGAGAATATACCCGAGAGTATGCGCGCATACATTGCGGAAAGAAACTGGAAAACCGAGGGCGGAAATGCAGGCGGATTATGCCCCGGTACTTATACGGCAAATTGCAGAATTTCGCTTTTAAGCTTTGAGGAATACAATAATTATTACAAAAAATTCGGCACCGTAGACCACGACAACGAGGTTGACTGGTGGCTTAGAACAGGCGACGGCAACAAAAAGGGCAATGTTATAGCAGGCGGCGGTGTTTACACAAATTGGGGCAAGTTTGTATCGACAGATGCATCTGCGACTGCAGGCGTACGTCCGATTTTTGTGCTGACGAAAGAATTTTTTGAAAATGTGAGAATTAACACTGTAAAAATCGGTGAAAACGTAAAGAGTGCGGTTATCAAAAACCTTAACGCGTCCGAAATGGAAAAAGCCGGATACAGTGCGGAAAAATTAAGACGTCTTGGCTATGAGAGCGTAAAAGGCGCGGACGAATATGCGGATATTACAATCCCCAACGAGCCTTATTATATGCAGGATCACAAATATTCGTATTTTGAGGTTGATATTTCGCACACCGACAGTAAGGCGCGCGATTACACAATCGTTTATAAGTGCGGCGACGACGAAAGAAAAATCGAAGTGACTGTTTCGCCGAATAAGGCGTACAGTGAAAAGATTTCTTTAAAAGATGAGAAAAAAGGCGTTTATAATCTTGATGTCAAGGTTATGCGCGGCGGTGAAATCATAGGATATGACAGTGCGAGAGTGTGTCTTATCGACTATTACGAAAGAACACCTCTCGACATCTATTCGCGCATCGGTCTTGGTATGCCGTCGTGGCACAAAGAAGAACCCGGCAGTACAAAACGCGTCACTGCCGATTCGTTTGTTGAATTTGTTCCGAGAGTTGCCGAGGCAGGTTTTACAAAGGTGAGATATTCGCCCGAGTGGACTTGGATTGAAAAAGAGCGCGGCGTGTATAAGTTTGACGACGCGAGATACAACTATACAAAAGCGGTAGGGGATAACGGACTTTCTGTTGCACCGTTTAAAGTCGGATTCGGCAACAGGGTTGTTACAAACCGCAATACCGACCAGAAAATGGCGGCGCCGAACACGCGCGACGGTATCGAGGGCTACGCGGATTACGCAATCGGAGCCAAAAAGCTTTATGACAGCGTTATGAATCCGAAAGGCGAAGTGTCGGAATTTGAGCTGTGGAACGAGCCGAGTCTTAACAACTACTGGTATCCTGAGGTTAACTTTTTGGAATATACGCAGATGGCGAATGCCGCGTCGTATAAGATAAAAAAGGAATACCCCGACAACATCGTAATGATAGGCTCTATGACGCCTGACAAGATGGATGAAAACTATGACATAATGCTGCGAAACGGCGCGCTTATGTACGGCGATGAGATTTCAATTCACCCGTATACATATCCGTTCGACCCCGATCAGCGACTTATAGTCAGGGTTCCGGACTATCTTAAAAAGATTGAAGAATTCGGCGGTTGGTTTGACATTGCGGTAACCGAAGTAGGCTGGCCGACGTGGGAGTCGTATAACACGACATCTCTTGAACAGCAGATGGTTTATATGGTTAAAATGCTCGTTTTAAATGACGAAATGGGCTTTGCAATGACCGATATTTTCTCGGCGCGTGACCAGGGACTTCAGAAAACTTATGTTGAACACGGATTCGGTCTTTTTGAATACAACGACCGTCCGAAACCGTCGGTTGCGTCGCTTTCGTTCTACAACAACAACGCAAACGACGCGCTTTATGCAGGTGAATTTGAAATCACTGAGGGTGTTAGGTCGTTCCTTTACAAAAAAGGCGGAGTTAAAAATCCGTTTGCAATATGCTGGGTTACCGAGGAGGGCAAAGAAAAAGAGTATACTTTAAAAGACAATCAGTATGCAACAGACCTTTTCGGCAACAAGCTTGAGGGCAAAACAATCACAATAGGCAAAACACCCGTTTATATTTTCAATTTGTCCGACAGTGTTTATATGAAAGCCATTGCACACGATATTTCGGGAATTTACACCGAGCTTACCGAAAAACTCGGCGATAAATTCGACTTTGCACCTCTTGCCGATTTGGCAAACGAGGCGGCACAGTCCAAAGGAAGCTATTCCGACACCAAAAAATATCTCGACAAATATTTTGATTTGGCGCAGTCGTTTACCGACAGTGCTATGCAGAGCGACAAATGCACAGACAAAAATGCGGCGCTTACAGCGTATATAATGTTTAAAAAGGGCGAGTCGATGGCGGCGTCGCTTGAAAATATGCGCCTCGGCACATCGCTCGGAATTACGCATTATCAAAATTCGGCAAAATCGGCATCAGACAAAAAGGGTGACGAACCCGAAGCGTCGCTTTTCTTTACCGACGCAATGCTCCGTTATGCAAGACGCTATACAAACCGCATAAACGAAATCAAAAAAATGGGAAGCTTTAACGGCGATAAAGAAAGAATGGGATATTATTCTTATCTCTCCGACAAGGTTTGCAATTTGGCGGACGTTATGCAAAAATATGAAACACCCAATCCGTCAAGAGCAATATTTACATATTCCGAGCAGACAAGACAGACTATGTATAAGGGCAAAACCTACACGATTAAAGCGGAATTTGAAAATTTAAGAAACAAAGACTTTGACGGCACCGCGGTGCTCGTTGACGAAAACGGCAATCCGATAGGCGAGGAAGTGAGCGTCAAAGCAAAATCGGGCGGATATACCGACGTAGAAGTGAGCGGAACCGCACCGAAAAACCACGATACGGGAACGTTCTATTATAAAATTCTTTATAAAGAGGACGGCAAGGCTGTAAAGGAACAGGAGATTGAAGTTATATTAAAATCGCTTGTTGATATTGACCTTAAAGCGGCGGAAACTACACTTTCAAATCTCGGCGCGATAACGGTTGAGGTTAAAAACACGTTTGATTTGTCTGTTGAGGGCAAATTAAAACTCACCGCACCCGACGGCTGGGATATGGAAACCGAGAAAGAAATAAACGTTCCGAGTGGAGAAACACAGAACATTGAGTTTAAGATTAACTCTTACAAGAAAGTTCCGTTCAACGAGTATTGCTTTAAGATTGACGTTTTGGATTCGGACGGCAGTGAACTTGCAAGTCAGGAAAAACTGCTTGATTTCAGAATTATGACGTATGACGAAAATAATTACAATCCTGCGAAATTTGACGGCGACATCACAGGCTGGGAGGACGCATATCCCATCTATATCGAAGCGCCCGAAAATCCGAGCGATATAAATTCGTGGAGCGGTCTTAACCGTTCGCTTAAAGTTCTTATGAAGTGGAACAAAGACAACATCTATGTTATGACTGACGTTTATGACGCGGTGCAGAACAACACCTTCACAGGCTATGACCTGTGGCAGGGCGACTCGGTTCAGGTTGCGATTGATACGCTTATGAACGGTCTTGCGGAGGGCAAAACGTCGGGCTATCAGGATGATGACTACGAGTTCGGCTTCGGTCTTACGCCCAAGGGATTGGAAACGTATCTCTATCAGGCATCCGACGCTAAAACAGGAAGTATCGAGGACGAACAACTTGTAAGCGTTATAAGAAACGACAAGCTCAAACTCACACGATACCTTATGAAAGTGCCGGGCGGTTATATGAAAAAGGTTAACCTTGCAAACGGCACGAAATTCGGCTTTAACATTGCGGCAAATGACGCGGATATTCTTCTTCGTGAGGGATACAGCCAGTACACAAGCGGTATCTGCGACAGAAAAGACCCGTCCAGGTTTAAAGCGTTCACGCTTGTTTCAGGTGACGGCGCGGCAACCGAGAGCACAGACAAAATTGCTTTTTATCAAAAAGTCGAAACATTAAGACAGGGTAACTGATATTTAATTTAACAGGGGCTGCCGCTCGGCAGCTCTTGTTAAGAAAGGGAGATTTTTATGAACACAAAACGATACGACAGATTTTATCCCGGCAAAGTGTGGCTCGATACCGAGGGAAAACGTATTCAGGCGCACGGCGGTTCGATAATGTATACAAACGGCAAATATTATCTCTACGGCGAAAACAAAGAAAAAACACTGCCCGGAAGCGAAGTGTGGCACTGGGGGGTAAGGCTTTATTCGTCCGACGATTTGTATAACTGGACAGATGAGGGAAATATTTTTGAGCCGTCGCACGATGAAAAAAGCCCTGTGCATTTTTCGCAGTACCTTGACCGTCCGCATATAATTTTCAACGAGAAAACAGGCAAATATATTATGTGGATTAAGATTATGAAAAAAGAAAAAATGTGCGATCAGATTATGGTTGTAGCGGTTGCCGATAACATCACAGACAAATTTAAAATGATTTCGGCAAAGACGATTTTGGGCTTAAGCTCGGGCGATTTTGACCTTACGATTGACGAAAAAACAAAGCGTGCGTATATTTATTTTGACAAAGTTCACGATTACAAAACAAACTGCGACGATTATTCCAAACAACATACCCATATCGTTTGCGCGCCGCTCAATGACGATTATACAGATGTTTGCGGCACGTATACCGAGCATCTTGAAACGCGTGGAGGCTCATACGGCAGAGAGGCGCCGTCGTTTTTTGAACGAAACGGCAAAAAATACCTTTTCACCAGCGCAACAACGGGATATATTCCCAATCCCACCGAGTGTGCGGTGTGCGATACATATGACGGCGACTGGAAAAATATCGGCACGGTGCATATAAACGATACCGAAAACACGTCTTTCAGAAGTCAGATTTCATCGGTATTCAAGCATCCGTTCAAAAAAGATTTGTATATAGCGGTTGCGGACCGCTGGCTTGTGAATATGCCCGATGATTTTCCGAATAATTTTTACGACGTTTTAAGAAGCAGAAATGACCCTGAGAGAGCTCAGCTTATGTCCGATGAGGAAATTGAAAAAATAAGAAGCTGCAACAAACCCGATGTGCGAAACACTTCCATTGCCGATTATGTGTATTTGCCTATTGAATTTGACGGCGATAAGCCCGTTATAAAATGGCGCGACGAGTGGAAAATCGAGGATTTTGAGTGATATTTCTTTGAATTAATATAAAATATTTAAAATATAAAACTTAAGGAGTGTATTATGAGCAGATTAACGGTAAGCGTAACCGATTTTGGAGCAAAACCGAATGACGATGCCTTGCAAACCGATAAATTTCAAAAAGCGATTGACTATTGCTTTGAAAAAGGCGGCGGCGAGGTAACCGTTCCCGAGGGTGAATATCTTATAGGCGATATTC
Source organism: Qingrenia yutianensis (assembly GCF_014385105.1). Lineage (NCBI taxonomy): Bacteria > Bacillati > Bacillota > Clostridia > Eubacteriales > Oscillospiraceae > Qingrenia > Qingrenia yutianensis. The sequence goes on from NZ_JACRTE010000009.1 coordinate 56,717, forward strand.
GTCTTCGCAGCAACATCACTTTTCACCTTTTGAAAAATGCGGTGATAAAAGGAAGCAGAAATTTTGAAGATTTTTACAATATCGAAAACGATAAGTACGATCCGATTAAGATAGACAATACCCTTGTGTGGAAAAGTCCGTCGAACAGAACACCTGAATATGCGAATTTGTGGCTTTATTCGGGTGTGTCGAAATGGAATGTCGGTTTAATCAGAATTATGAACTCGGAAAACGTTGAAATCATAGGCGAGGAAGGCTCTGTTATTGACGGTCAGAACTGCTATTGTCCCGGCGGCGAGGAAAATTATCGCGGAGCGCACGGAATCAGCGTGCAGTTTTGCAAAAATCTTCGTTTTTCCGGTTACACCATTCGGCATACGGGCAACTGGGCGCACTGCATATCTGACAGTAAAAATATAATTACCGAAAATCTTACCGTTCTCGGCGGTCACGACGGTGTGCATTACCGCGGCTGCGACAATGTTGAAGTGAAAAACTGCAAAATCAAAACGGGTGACGACGCGGTTGCCGGTTTTGACAACATAGATGTGCATATTACCGATTGTGAATTGGGCAGCGCTTGCAGTGTTTTCAGATTCGGCGGACGAAATGTCCTTATTGAAAACTGCACGGCTTGCGGTCCCTGCGAATATCCTTTCCGCGGTTCTATGACCGATGAAGAAAAGTCAGCCGGTGCATATACCTCAAAAACCGCAAGGTATAATACAAACGCATTCTTTATATATTTTGTTGATGAAACAAGAAAACTGCGTGAAAAACAGGGCAACATCATTGTGAGAAACTGCAAGGTTAAAAATATTGACAGACTTTTGAGAATTAATCTTTCGGGAATTGAAACGTGGCAAAAAGGCACTCCTCCAGATGATATAACTTTTGAAAACATCACTGCGGACGGTATGGCGAAATGGATAAACGCATACGGCAACGACGAGTGTGCGTTTACGTTAAAGCTTAAAAATATCGACTACACAATGCGTGACGGTTTTGAGGAAAACAGCTTTATGATGCTCGGAAAATACAAAGACATCAGCCTTGAAAACGTGAAAGTCCACAATTTTAAAGGCGATACGCTTATCAAAACGTGGGGCGATTTGGATAAAATTCACCTTGACAATTTTGTATGCGACGGACTTGACGAAAGCAAGTATATTAAAAAAGCCGATGATGAATTTGATGTAAGATATATTTAAAAGGATATATTTAAAAGGATATATTTAAAACGATTGTTAAATCCGACGAAATATTATTTTTCCAAAACTCAGAAAGAGGGTGCAAAAACGATTCCGTTTTTTGAACCCTCTTTCTGTTTTCTTATTTTTTATCTTCTTCAAGACTTTCAAGCGCAAGCTTTACCGCCTCGACAACAAATGCGGTGAAAGTGCAGTCTGTACCGCGGATTGCGTTTTCTACCTGTTCAATTACAGGATTGGGAAAACGTATACTTTTATTTGTAGTCATAGGAACACTTGGTATTTTAAATTTTCTCACTATCATCACCTCTGCAATAATATTGTAATACAAATTGCATTTTGAGTGGAAAACACAAATGTGCAACATTTGTGTTGCAAAATTTAAAAAAGTGTGTTATTATTATCTGCAAAGGAGTGAATAAATATGTCAATTTGCGGTTTTGCAGGTCACAGTCAAGTTGAAGATGAAGAAGAAATTTTTGAAAAATTATATAAAGAGTGTTTGTATTTGGCTATCGAAAAAGGTGTCACCGAGTTTATGGTCGGCAATTACGGAATGTTTGACAGGCTCGCGCGAAATGCGGTAAAAAGAGTAAAACAAATGCTTCCCAATATAAAAATTTTTCTCGTTTTGCCGTATCTTACAAGGGAAATTACCGAATACAGAGAGTATTACGAAAAAAATTACGACGAAATAATAATCGGCTCATCGCCCGACGTTAAACCAAAATACAAAATTATAAGCTGTAATAAATTTATGGCAGAAAAAAGTGATTATATGATTTGCTACATAAACCACACCTACGGCGGTGCGGCGCTCACATACAAATACGCAACAAAAAGTAAAACCGAGATTATAAATCTCGGTTCTATATAAGTTTTATTCATTTTCGTTTTTTGCACGGCTGTTATAAAGCATTGCGTAAAATCCGTTTTTGCTTAAAAGTTCTTTGTGCGTGCCTTGCTCAATAATATTTCCGCCGCGCATAACCAAAATAACGTCTGCCTCGCGGATTGTCGAAAGCCTGTGCGCAACTATAAAGCTCGTTCTGCCTTGCATCATCTTTGCAAACGCCGACTGAATTTTTATTTCCGTGCGCGTGTCTATCGAGCTTGTCGCCTCGTCCAAAATCAGCATAGGAGGCAGACAAAGCATTACGCGCGCTATGCAGATAAGCTGTTTTTGCCCTGCCGAAAGCTCCGTTCCGCCCTCGCCGATACGCGTGTCATAGCCGTTCGGGAGCCTTTTTATAAACGAGTGTGCATATGCGCCCTCCGACGCTTTGCGGATTTCTTCGTCCGTCGCGTCCGGCTTGCCGTACGCTATATTTTCGCGCACCGTTCCGCTTTTAAGCCACGTATCCTGGAGCACCATTCCAAAGCTTTTGCGCAGTGATTTCCGCGTCAAATTCCGTATGTCCTTGCCGTCTGCCGTGATTTTTCCTCCGCACACGTCGTAAAAACGCATAAGAAGATTTATAAGCGTTGTTTTTCCGCATCCCGTGGGACCGACAATCGCTATTCGCTGTCCCGATTTTACGTCGATTGAAATGTTTTGCAAAAGCGGTTTTTCCCTCGTGTAGCTGAACGACACATTGTCAAAACATACATTTCCCGTGTTTTCCAAAACCTGTGCGCTCGGACTGTCCTCGGTTTCCTCAGTTTCCTCCAAAAGCTCAAATATTCTCACAAGCGACGCTTTCGCGTTTTGCAGTTCGGTTATAACTCCGCTGATTTCGTTAAACGGTTTCGCGTACTGTCCGGCATAGCTTAAAAATACGCTTATCTGACCGATTGTAATTCCGCCTCCGACCGCAAAAAGCGCGCCGGCAAGCGACACAACCGCATAGATGATGTTGTTTATAAGCCTTGTGCTCGGGTTTGTAAGGCTTGAGAAAAACGTTGCTCTAAAGCCTGCCTTTTTGAATTTTTCGTTTAAAACGTCAAATTCTTCAAGCGTTTCGTCCTCGTGCGAATACGAACAGATAACTTTAAGTCCGTCCGTCACCTCGTTTATCATTGCGGTTTGCTTTCCGCGGAGGCTCGCCTGTGCGGTAAACCAGCGCTGAATTTTTTTCGATATAAACCGCGCCGTAAAAAGTGAGAGCGGCGTGAGCGCCGCCACGATAAGCGTGATTGAAACGTTGTATATAAGCATTACCGCGAGCGTGCCGACTATGGTGATTATGCCTGTGAAAAGTTGTGAAAGTCCCATCAGCATACCGTCCGAAAAGGTGTCAACGTCCGAAATCATTCGGCTTAAAAGGTCGCCCGACGGGTGGGTGTCGAGGTATGAGAGGGGGAGTTTGTGCAGTTTTTCAAACAGCGCACGGCGCATATCGCGTGATATTCCGAACGTGATTTTGTTGTTGCACACCGCCATAAGCTGTTGCGCAGCGGCAGCGATTATTGCGGTCGCTGCGATGAAATATGCAAATTTCAAAACGCCCGAAAAGCCAACCTTTCCCGCGCCCAACATAAAGTCTATCGCCTTTCCGCAGAAAATGGGGACGGCAAGCGCCGCCGCGGAGCTTACCCCGGCACATATAAAGCTTAAAAAAACAAATCCGAGATACGGTTTTACAAACGGTGCAATTTTCTTTATTTCGTTTTTATTCATTTTCGCCGTCCTCCTTGCCCTCTGCGCTTTTGTAAATTTCTTTGTAAACACCGCAGTTTTCGAGAAGTTCTTTGTGCGTTCCGCACCCTGCAAGGTGTCCGTCTTCCAGAACAAGAATTTTGTCCGCGTGCTCAATGGCAACCGTGCGCTGGCTTACAATGAAAAGCGTCGGTTTTTTCTGGAGATTTGCAATCGCGGTGCGCATTGCAAGGTCGGTTGCGTAGTCCAGTGCGGACGAGCTGTCGTCAAGAATGAGAATGTCGGGATTTTTAACCAGCGCGCGCGCAACCGAAAGACGCTGTTTCTGTCCGCCCGACAAGTTCCGTCCGCCCTGTTCGATTACCGCGTCCAGTCCGCCGTCTTTTTGACGCACAAATTCCTCTGCCTGTGCGGATTTGAGCGCCGTACACAATTCTGCGTCCGACGCGTTTTTGTTTCCGTATAAAAGGTTAGACCGCACCGTGCCGGCAAAAAGCTGTGTTTTTTGCATTACAACCGCAATTTTTGAGCGGAGCGCGCCTTTTTCCCACGTTTTTATATCGTGTCCCATAAAGGTGATTTTGCCGTCGGTCGCGTCGTAAAACCGCGCGATAAGGTTTACAAGCGAGGTTTTTCCGCTTCCCGTACCGCCGATAATTCCGATTGTTTCGCCGTTTTTAACATCAAAACTGATATTTGTGAGCGAGTTTTCTCCGCCCTCGTGATATTTTAATGAAACGTTTTCAAAACGCACCGCGTATCCGCCGTCGGGAGTTGTAACGTCACCGTAGTCCATTGTGCTTTCGGTGTCCAAAACGGTGCCTATTCTTCCGCAGCTGACCACCGCTTTGCTCAAAAGAACGATTAAATTTGCAAGTTTTACAAGCTCGACCAAAATCTGCGAAAGGTAGTTTATAAGCGCGATTACGTTTCCCGAAAGGAGTATTCCCGAATTTACGTATTTTGCGCCGAACCATAAGATTAAAATTATAGCCGTGTTGACCGTGACATAACTTAACGGGTTCATCAGCGCGCCGATATTGCCTGCGGTAATCTGCATACGCGCAAGGAGCGAGTTTTGCGTTTTAAATTCGTCCGTTTCGTCGTTTTCTTTGCCGAACGCGCGTATAACACGCACGCCTTCAAGGTTTCCGCGCGCCGTTTCGGTCACGGTATCAAGACGGTTTTGCTGAATTTTGTATTTCGGTTTGGTTATAAACATTATGCCGAAAACGATTACAAAAAGCACCAAAATTGCCGCAGCAAATATGAGCGAAATTTTAAAATTTATGGAAAACGCCATTATCATTGCGCCGAAAACGATAAACGGACTGCGCAGAAACAGGCGCAAAAACATATTTACGCCGTTCTGAACCTGGTTTACGTCTGCCGTCATACGTGTTATGAGCGTGGACGCGCCGATTTCGTCAAGCTTTGCAAAATTAAGGCTTTGAATGTGCTCTACAAGTTTATGGCGCAGTCCCGCCGACGTGCCGATTGCCGCTTTCGCCGCGAAATACTGTGCCGTAAAGCTGGACAAAAGTCCCATAACCGCCATTGCAATGAGGATTAGAAAACTTTTTATTATATACGCTCTGTCGCCGTTTGCAATGCCGATATTTATGATTTTTGCAATCACGAGAGGCACGATAAGGTCGAACATCGCCTCAAGCATTTTAAAAAGCGGTGCGAGTATGCTTTCTTTTTTGTATTTTTTAAAAAACGGTAATAAGTATTTCATCAAATGAGTCCTTCCGAAAAAATGTTTATTTTAGTATTTTACCACTTTTTGAGAATTATTTCAACTTTTTTAGGTCAAATTTTTGAAAAAAGTGTTGACATTTGCATAAAAATGTGAGATAATCTAAAAAGATTATAAATTCAACAGTCAACTAATGGTAGAGGTGCGGTGTTTATCAGTAATTCGGGCATATAACAAAGGCGTTAACCCGAATGAAAGGAAATATCGCCGAAACATACGGTATTTGCCTTGAAATCTGTGTGTTGGGCTGCAGCAGAATATGTTGCAGACTGTCACTTTTGTGAAGCGCTATCCATAGTTTGAAGTATTTTGGTTTGTTTTTAAAGCCGTGTACGTTAAACTATTTAGCGTATACGGCTTTTTTGACGTTGAAAAAATTAAAAAAGGGGTAATGACAGATGAAGAAAATTATTGCAATCATTATGGCGCTTGTGCTTACGGCAAGCTTTGCTGCTTGCGGAAACACAGCAGAAAAAACCGAAGATAACGCAGGCAGTGCGTCGGGCAGTGATGTTTTGAAAGTCGGTATGGAGTGCAACTACGCGCCCTATAACTGGTCGCAGGCAGACGATTCCAACGGCGCCGTTCCGATTAAAAACGTTGATAATATGTATACAAACGGCTATGACGTTCAGGTTGCTTTGAAAATTGCCGAAGCACTCGGCAAAAAACTTGAAATCTATTCGTATGAATGGGACAGCTTAATCCCCGGTGTTCAGTCGGGCAAGTTCGATATGATTATCGCAGGTATGAGTCCTACCGCAGAGAGAAGAGAAAAAATCGACTTTTCGGATAATTACTTTACATCAAACCTTGTTATTGTAAAGAAAGCGGAAAACCTTAAAGACGTTAAAACAATAGCGGATTTGGACGGCAAAAAAATCGCCGCACAGTCGGGAACATTCCACCTTGCTGCGCTTTCCGAGCAGACAAAAGCCGCGGCAAACGAAATGTCTGACTTCACAACAATGCTTATCGCGCTTAAAGCAGGCACAATCGAAGGCTATGTTGCCGAAGAACCCACAGCAATGGCGGTTTGTATGGATAAAGCATACGACTACATTCCGTTTGTAAATAACGGCACAGGCTTCAAAGTTGATGATGATGAAGTAAGTATCGCGGTCGGCGTTAAGAAAAACAACACTGAACTCAAAGACAAAATCAACGGTGTGCTTAAAGATTTCGGCACCGACGCACAGAAGGAGCTTATGGCAAGTATGGTTGCAATCGCTCCGGTTGAAGAATAATTTATTTGGCAGGTAGATAATAATGACGGCATTTTTAAAAGAAGTAATAGACATAGCCGTGAAATATAACGGTTATTTTCTGCAGGGCATAGGCTATACAATGCTTATAGCCCTCGCAGGTACGCTTATAGGTCTTGTAATCGGACTTATAACGGGTATTATACGAACAATTCCGACCTCTAAAAACGCGGTTGTCAGAGTGATTTTAAAGGTTGTGAATTTCATAATCAGCGCATATGTTGAAATTTTCAGAGGCACGCCTATGATGGTTCAGTCTATGGTTATCTTCTGGGGATACGCGTTTATGAACGACGGTCAGACGCTCGCACTCATTCCGGCAGGTATTTTTATCGTGTCGATAAACACGGGTGCATATATGGCTGAAATTGTCCGCGGAGGTATCATTTCAATAGATAAAGGTCAGTTTGAGGGCGCATATTCTGTGGGGATGAACCACTGGCAGACAATGATGAATGTTATTGTTCCGCAGGCTATGAGAAACATTCTCCCTGCAATCAGCAACGAGTTTGTTATAAACATCAAAGATACCTCGGTGCTTAACGTTATCGGCGTTACGGAGCTTTTCTTCTTCACAGCGAAAATTTCTAAAATGACGTGGGCGATTTTTGAAACCTATGTTGTGGCGTGCGTGATTTACTTTGTTCTCACGTTCACCATAACGAGAATTCTTAAATATATAGAGCACAAAATTGACGGTCCTTCGTCATATATTATCCACCATTCGTCTACAATGCCGGACGAAAGCTTTACGGCAAAGGAGGGCGCAAGATGAGTGTAATTTCTATTAGTGGTTTAAAAAAATCTTTCGGCGAAAATGAGGTTTTGAAAGATATAAATTTCTCGGTTAACAAAGGCGACGTAACGTGTATTATCGGGTCGTCCGGTTCGGGAAAATCAACAATGCTCCGATGCATAAACCTTTTGGAGGAGCCGACCGGCGGCGAGATTATCTATAACGGACAGAATATTCTCGAAACGAAGAATATCCCTGCTTACCGCGCAAAGGTTGAAATGGTTTTCCAAAGCTTTAACCTTTTTGAGAATATGACAGTTTTGAAAAACTGTATGATAGGTCAGATGAAAGTTCTTAAAGCGAGCAAAGAGGTTGCGAAGAAAGAGGCGATGTATTACCTTGAAAAAGTTGGTATGGCGCCGTATATCAACGCAAAACCGCGTCAGCTTTCGGGCGGACAGAAACAGAGGGTGGCAATAGCGCGTGCGCTTGCAATGAAACCCGACGTAATTTTGTTTGACGAGCCGACGAGCGCTCTCGACCCGCAAATGGTGGGAGAGGTTCTTGAGGTTATAAAGAACATCGCAAAAGAGGGACTTACAATGATTATTGTAACCCACGAAATGGCGTTTGCACGTGACGTTGCAAATCATATTGTGTTTATGAATGACGGTGTAATATGCGAAGAAGGCACACCGCAGGAGATATTCACAAATCCCAAATGCCCCGAAACAAAGGCATTTTTGACAAGATTTATGAATAATTAGTCCGTCGGAATTGACGAAAAATTTAATTATGAAGAAAACCCCGCTCTGAAAAAACTTTTTCAAAGCGGGGTTTTTGTTTCGGTTAGATAAATTTAATATTAAAATCAAAGTTCAAAAACTATCCGAAATACCGATTTTACTTATCCAACGGCTTCATTGTGGGGATTTTATTCTCAACAATTATATAAGTTATTATAACTCTACATAACCCTTTTGTCAAGCCGTTTTCAAGGGCTTCTGCTTTTCATAACTCTACATAAATATTTACACAACATAGGAGGTTTGGCGTAGTAATTGGCGTAGTGTGGCGTAGTAGTTAAATTGACAGATTTTCAAAGTAATTTCCGAGTGTAGACACCTCTTTTTTCTTTGTATCCCTTGTAACATCGGTGTATATGTTCAAAGTAGTTGAAATATCCTTATGTCCCAAAACTTCCTGCAACACTTTGACATTCATTCCGGATTCAACCGCACGGGTGGTGAAGGTATGTCGTAGCGAGTGGCAACTGAACGGTGGTAATAATACGGGGTCTTTTTCTTTGCTTTTCAACAAAACCTCATCATTACAATCTCTGATTATTCGTTTGATGGCTTTGTTAAGCGTTCCTTGATGCTGCGTTGCTCCGAAACGATTAACAAATATAAAATCTGAATAGCCGTCAATGCTTACACTACATTTAACATCAAACTCTTGTTGCATTTTCCTCTCCATTTGCAATGCCTCTTTAACAGACGGTAATATCGGAATAGTTCTGTTTCCAGCTTCGGTTTTCGGTGTGTTGATACTAAAAGTACACCCTTTATTATCTCCGTGATTATAGAATACTAATGTATGATTTACACTGATTAGATCTTCGTCAAAATCAATATCACACCATCTTAATCCTGTAAGTTCTCCGACACGCATACCCGTTCCGAGCATTACTGCAAATATGGGATACCAATGGTTGTATTGCGGACTGTCCTTCAAAAATCGCATAAACAATTCTTGTTCCGGAATAGTCAATGCTTTGCGTTTTTCAACCGAAAAATTATGTGCCTTTTTTAATTCTTTCAGCATATTGTCGGTTGGATTGAGCCGGATATAATTGTCATTGAGTGCCATATCAAAAACTTGATGGAGTATATTATGCAGTGTGTCTATGGTTGATACTTTTAATATTTTTCCATCAGCCAAAGTATTATAAAACCTTTTTACATCAGTTTTCTTGACCATCGTTATTCGCATTTTTCCAAAGTTCGGTCTTATGAAAAGGTTATACATATACTTATAGTTTTGAAATGTATTATCTTTTATTCCTCGCTTCAAGTCGCACCATAAATCAAACATTTCATTTACCGTAACCATTCGTGTTTCGGTTTTTATCCCATCGTGAGCATCGACCGTTATTTGTTCTTCCTTTGCCCGAAGCTCCTCAAGCGTACTTGCATATATGGAATGGCGTTTTCCATCCGGCGAAGTCCATCTGTAATCGTATATACCGTCTTGTCTTTGGGTTTCTCCTTTGCGGAGTGTAATTCTGCTTTTATCTAACCTCCTGTTATTTTTTGCTTTTCTTGTGACTGCACTTGGCATATAAATCTGCTCCTTTCAATATAGCGTTACATTGAAAGGGAACAATCGCTTATATATAGTATAGCTGAATCACACGGTATAAGCAAAAAAATTTCAATGTAAACAGATGGTTGTGTTTTATTAAATAGAGTACATTCTCTCTATATATTCATCAAGTTTCTTTCTCTTAATCAGCCGCTTTGTTCCGACCCATAAAACAAATTCACAATCTTCTTTATCAGAAAGTAATCTGATTTTGTTTATTCCTATACCTGAGTACGCAGCAGCTTCCTCTAATGTTAAATTGCTTTTTTCCCATATTGGTATCTCTTTCACAAAATTACCCCCTTTGGCAAAACAAAAAGGACTGCAAAATTTGCAATCCTTAAAATCTGTTATTTGGTTTTATTAAAAATTAACATTATTCATTACTTCAATAATTGTACGGCATACAGTTTCAAATGTAATATTGGTATATTATTTTTTTTTAGCATAGCGGAAGTTACAATACCGTTATACTTATCAATTAAATTTTTGATTTTCTCAATATGTGTCATAAAATCACCACCTTATACAAATACACTACATATTATATCACGGTTTAGTGTATTTGTATATAGTTTTTGAGAAAAAATTGAATTTTAATACCACAAATTAAAGCACTCGTAAAATGCCTTAATTTCTAATATCAAAGAGTTAAAGCTGTACCCGTCCCGAAAGACGGGTACAACTTAATTTTTTGTTTTGAAGCAATTTCAGACGGTGTATTGCAAGAACACTCCATAGGAATTTCACCTCTCCGCCATCCGACTGAGCTACCCCCATTGCCTGCGACGGCGTTCACAATTCGCCTTTGGGCTCGCTTTGCCTGTCGGCAAAGGCATCGCTTATCAGGCGATTGTTCTCTTTTCCAACAAAAGCTATGCTTTTGCGGGAACCCTGAATTGCTATCCGCTCGGACTGTGGCTGGGTAGAAGTATCATTGTCCCGATATAAAGTTATCGCCTGCAAGATTGCTGCCTTGCTTTGCGGCATTGATATTTCTCGCTCGGATAATTTTTTATCTCTTGATAGAAGAATGAAGTAGAAGCAAAAACTATCGTCTTGGCGTATCTGCCACTTGGCTCGTCCGTATCGGAATGTATCTGTTTGCCGTTATGCTGCACCGCTGTTATCTTGTGTGCTTTCTTTGTAAAATAACAATTATTTAGGATAAAAGGATTTCAAATTCATTGTTACAGTCCGTCAAAGGACTGCACAAAATTTGTTCCCCTATAAGTATGCAGAAAAAAATCCCAAAAGCGGACCAGGTAGGTCAAAAATTTTTTAGTATTTTTTCAATTTGTTTTAAACCTCGTTTTACAGAGTGCCTTACGGCACTTGCATCAACACCTTCAGTTTTGGCTATTTCTACATAAGTCATATTTTGAAAATAATGAGCATAAATGCGTTTAGCCTGCGTATAGGGTAACTGATTGATAGCAGCGTAAAGTTCTGCTTGATTTAATTTCTTTTCGTACAGTTCGTCAGGTAGTTGCGGAACAACGAGTATATCATTTTCAATTCCGTTTCCATTATCAAGAGAGTAAAATGCTTTATGATAACGCAACTTTTCCAAATATCTGTGTTCAGCTCTCTCAAATTCTGTGAAAACTTCTGCTATATTATCGGGGAGTTCTATGTATTTACTGTCATTATACCAATAATACTCATTTTTTAATTTTATTTTTTTCATGTTTACCTCCGATTAGATTAATTGTAAAATTCAAATCGGAGTTGGAGGTGCTCTGATATAAAAATAGTCGATACTAAAAATGACCCCAAAAGGTTTTTTAACACTTTCGAGGTCAACAGCATTTATTTTTTGATTTGTGCTAACTTTAAATTTTAGACACTTGTCCATAGTAAGCACCTCGCTAATTCAAAATACCACAGCACTTAAAATGTGGCACTTTCACTGTGCGGTACACTTCGATAAGCATCTTTTGTTATAACTATAGCCACTTAACGGTATATTTTAAAATCACATTCTAAAAATATATAACGAAAGATACAAATTTTTTTGTTAAACTTTCATTATGTATTTACATTTGAACAAAATAAGTTCTCTTTATTTATAAGAATATGCAGAATTGTATTAAACAAGACGGAGGTGATAATCGGAAATGATTGAATTGGATAGCACTATAATTGTGTCAGTTATTTCGATGTTAGGTACAGTTATTGGTTCTATGATGGGTGTTATGAAATCTAGTGATAAAACCCTTTATAGAATTGAACAACTTGAAAAAAAGGTTGAGGCTCATAATAATCTTGTTGAACGTATGACGATAGTGGAGCAGGAAACAAAAGCGAATAATAATCGTTTGAAAAGATTGGAAAAGGAGGACAAAAATGATTAATTGGAAAGTACGGTTTAAAAACCCAGTATTTTATGTGCAACTTGGAATATCTATTATGGCACCTATATTTGCATATTTAGGAATTACAGCAAAAGATATTACAACTTGGGACAGTTTTTTTGATATTTTTAAACAGGCTTTGTCAAATCCTTATATACTTTGCCTTATTGCTACGAGTATATATAATGCTGTGGTAGATCCCACAACGCAGGGTATTGGCGATAGCAAGCGTGCAATTTCATATAATAATCCTGTCAAGTAGCAATTAAAGAATAAAAAGGATACAATTTTGCTTTACATATTATTAAAAAGCTTTGATTTATAATTTATAAATTCCAAAGCTTTTTATTTTTTTTGCGAAAAATAACAAAAAAATAAATATGAAACGTTATATATAGATGAAGGGGGTAAAATACCAAAAACACAGGAGGATTTATAAAAATGAGAAAGTTAAAATTAGTATCTTTAATGTTGATATTAGCATTGTCAATGCAGGTACCTGTTTTCGCAGCAAATTCCCCGGAATCTACTGCACAGGACAATACGATAAAAAGTGTAACAATACAGCCGAGAGGGCGATATCTTCAAGGCGGTGGTTGTACAATCTCGCCTTACAGCGGATATGTAATGGTAAGCGGACATACCGATGCATATTACGATGCAACGGAATTGACAGTAACACTTACTATCTTAAAAGAAATATCACCTGGCAATTGGTTGGCGATATGGACTGATTCAGCAACAGAATACAATACATATCATGCGGCATACCCGAAGAAAAAAGTAACTGTCGAGTCCGGTTATAACTATATGATAGAAGCAACACATACAGTTAAGCACAACGGATTGACGGAAACGACTCACTCGGAAGCTGGAGTTGCATATGTATATTAATATTTAATTATATTTCAACAATGAAAACTTATTAACCCCCTTCAAAATTTATAAATTCTATATATCGATAAAATTGTTTGGATTTAATTAATTTGCAGGTTTACATCTGACACACATTCTTTCTCCTTAATAAAAAAGGAGTGAATGAAATGTGTGTTATATGTAACTTGATTTCCGAAGCAAAAGCCGGAAACCCAAATAGCATGTTGGAATTATTAAACAAATTCAAACCATTGATAGGAAAATATTCCTATAAAATGAATTACGAAGATGCAGAAAATGACTTAATACTAAGTGTGATACAACTAATAAATGATATGCCGTATTTAAGCAATGATGGACAGGCTGTCAATTATATTAGCCAATCTATATACAATGCGTACATAAAATATATAAAACAACAGATAAAAAAACGGGAGAATGAATATTTGTGTGGTATAGAAGAAATCAAAAATATATCAATGCTATATGATGATTTTTCTGAAATAAATGTAGATTTACAATATGCGCTGGAACAGCTTCCTAAAAATCAGAGAAATGTGATCATACTTAAATTTATGCATATGATGCCGGATAAGCAAATAATGGAGAAACTGAAATTATCAAGACAGTCGGTATATAAGAACAAGATTAAAGGTCTTGAAAAGCTCAAAGAAATATTAAAAGATTTGTAATGAGATTTTATTTGATATAATGATGGAAATATAGTATAATATACATATACTGTAACCAAGCAAGCGAGGAGGTTTCTTATGAAGAGGATTTTAATTATAGGATTATTTATGCTAATGTTTAATGCTGTTTCTGCTAATGCTGCTAACGGAGATGTGATACAGCCTATATATTCAACAGATATATTAACATATATGGATGGCATACCCATTAAAGGTTATAATATTGGTGGGCAAACGTTGATTTGTCTTGAAGACTTATCAAACTATGGATTTAGTGTATATTATTGTGATGAGGTAAGATGTTTATTTGTTAATAAAACAGGGAATGCAAAAGAAGGCTTTTTTCCAACAATAGAAAAGAATGCTGTTGGTGAAATTATTGGGTACACTTATGAGACAGATATAAGAGCAATATTAAACGGCGAAGAAATTGATGCTGTAAATATAGGAGGTAAGCTCGCCGTTACGGCAGAAGAATTGAATAAACTGAAAGACAAAGGATTAAACGGAAGTTTCAGCATAGAAAACAATCCGAAATATTTTATGACATCCGTATATAATGACTCTTCAAGGGTTTTAAAAATATATTCCGATATTTCTGTTAATTATCTTTACAATGACAATATCAATAAATTTGAAACTGATATGGAGGATGCCAAAGCTTATACGTCTGCAGAAATTATTGATAAATACGTATGTGGGGAATACACTCAATACATACACCGAGGTGCTTTCAGATATGCATTTCCTCCGGACAGAAGTATTACGGCAGTCAGGTTTTACAAAAACGGCAGAATTTTAGACTATACAAATATTTTGGACACATACTCGTTTATAGGCACGCCTATCGGTACATCTGTATATGGTGACGATAACAAAAATCTCCGTTTTTCAGATGACGGGAAATATTTGATATTTAAAGCTAACCGTACAGCATACAAGTTTTCGCTTATGGGAAGTCGTGACACTTTTGAATCGGGCGAGTATAAACTTAATCTTGACACCTGTGAGTTAGAAAAAGTTAATATAACAACGTATGATATAAATTGATATTTAGGTTTACAAAATTAAATCCTTCTTTCTCTTTATTTAGTGTAAAACGTTTTACAATAAATAAAGAGAAAGAAGGATTCTTAATGTCAGTAAAAATTACAAAAGATCAGTACTCAACCCAGTATGACAATATCACGTCAGGCGTATTTTATCTCTATGGTGATTTAGGCGGATATATTTACAAGTCATATGAAAGTATGCGTAGGGACTTTGCAAAATTTAAAGATCATATAAAACCCGTTTCAGAATGCAACACAGGTGCACATTATTATGTTCAAGCGCCATATACAACAAATTATAACTCCGCAAGCGCTACTGTTGATTTTAATTCAGTTAGTGTAACTCCCAAGGACAGAAATGCATATATTTCTCTTGGTCTTGTAACAGATGGTTCAAGCAAGTTTTTTAGCTTTGATATCGGACTTACTTATGACAAAACCAAAGGGTGGGTTTCATACGCAATAGCACACGGCGGGACAGCACCCGAGCCGGAAGTAAATTGTTCAGATTCGTCGGTTACAAAAATTTGGCAATTCTATAAAAACAATTATTCAGGTGCGAGATATTGTGATATAAGAATTGATGTTAGCAAAACATCAAGTAATGACATCGTAAAGGTTACATATGCATATAGGAGTGCATCCGTAACACTAGCAACATGTATTTTAACATATAGGTTTAAAGCAGGAGAATTGTTTGATGCCGATTATTCAAATCCTAAACTTCGTTTTATGAGATTTATTTCACTTGTTCCTCAAAATGAAGATGGTACACATGATGATGCTGATTCATCGGTATTAAATGCAAATTTGACTAATTTAAAACTTGGTACGTCAAATTGGACCGATTCACAGATTGATTATGCGTGGTCTGTACAAGGTGCAAACATTTCGGAGTTAAAAATCTCAACATTGTCAGGCACAACTGCCAATTCAGACTCGATAAAGATTAATCATCGTTATCAATTACATTAATAAAAAGTACAAGAGTGGTTATGCCGCTCTTGTACTTTTTTGCAAATAATAACCAAAAAATAAATTGCAGCACAGAACGTCACACTCTAAAGTACAACAATAAAGGGCTTGAAAAGCTTAAAGAAATATTAAGGGGTTTATAGTTTATAAATGTAATAAAATGTGACTTGTTTTTAAAAAATGCATTAGCAAAGATTATAAATCAAAAAATAAACAATGAATTGAGTTTACATTAAAGAACTAAAATATCTCTTTATATATTGTAAAACGTTTTACAGAAGACAACACAATCATTATTTAATCGGAAGGAGAAAAAATATGTCAATTTTTTCAGTTAAATCCACTTTGGATAACCCGAGTTGGGTATCGGGTTCGACAAATTTTAATGCAATTCCGCTTTCGTCCTTGAGATACACAAAGTATTCAGACCAAACAATGTTGTATTGCAATCACCCTGAAACAGTGTCGTCAACCTATTTGGGAGATAATAATTATTGCATAAACAAGGCAACAATTAACACATCAGAAGCACTGTTATATGCATCATGTAATTCGGGGGTTAACTCGGTAACAAAATTTGTGGTCAGGGTGTATAATCCAAGAGACTATCCCAAATTTTGTGTAAAGTCTATACAAGACCTCCAAGATGATATATAATAAAAATATCATTTTGGAGGTTTTAGTTATGCCTAAGTACAAATTAAGTCCCGAAGAAAGGGC
>NZ_JACRTE010000010.1 GCF_014385105.1 Qingrenia yutianensis
GCCCTTTCTTCGGGACTTAATTTGTACTTAGGCATAACTAAAACCTCCAAAATGATATTTTTATTATATATCATCTTGGAGGTCTTGTATAGACTTTACACAAAATTTGGGATAGTCTCTTATAAGTCAATCTAAATATATTTTCATGTTTTCAAATGCATTTACTGTATCCGTATCATATTGGTTAAACTCTTCAGAGAAGGTTTTAAGACTCCCTGTCGGATTTACCGCCGAATTTGTCAGTTTTACGTAATTGTCATAAAATGTTTTAATTACAGAATATGCTTCTTCATATTTTTTCGGCGGATTTTTTAAAGCCTTCATTAAATTCGCAACATTATTTTGATTATCACGAATTTCAGAAATGCTTTTGTTTAGCTCGTCATCCGCAAACAGATTTCCCAATGCATCATTAAAGTCACCAACGAACCTTCCGTTCTGCATTGTATATTTATCGGTTTTATCATCTCTTTTTTCATAAATGGCATTGCTCCAAACACTTTTGACAAGATTGCCGACATCTTCAGCCTTTGCGGCACCGTCAATCATTGTCTGCGCCGCCTTGGTCATGTTGGCGCTATACTCAGCAAGTGCAGCCTGTTTTACAAAATTGACCCCAATAGCGTATACAACAAGCAACACAATAGCTATAACCGAAATAACCATAATTTTACGTTTTTTCTTGTTTTCTTTCACTCCCGAAATTGATGCCGGGCAACCGCACACAGGGCACGACGCAAGATTATTTTCAAATTCATTGCCGCAGTCCTCACACTTAATTTTATTCTGTGCATCTGCGCTTTGTCCCATACCGGTATAACCGCAATTTGGGCAAACCGTTGCCTTATCGCTTACGGGATTTTTACAATTCGGACAACTGATCAGTGCCATTTTCACTCCCCCTTATTATCTTTTGTAATATCCGTTTTGCTGACATATTTCGTGAATAGTTTCAGCAAATATTGAGCGGGACTTTTTGTCAGTATCATTATTAAAATTCTTTTTGTCTAAATATAAATCCCGCACCTCATTCCATAAATAAGGATCGCTTTTGCAAAACTCAATTTTACTCGGAAGGTCATAAAAACCCTTTGGCTGTTCTTCCCAAGAATATGAGTTTTGCTTTTTATTAAATCTTATGTACTCCTGCCTGTTTTTTCCACAATTATTTACTATTGCAAAATCACAGCTGTGAAGGATTCTGAAATTATCTCTGTCTTTTACCTTAATAGTGAACACTCGTGTGCTATCCTCGCAATGATCATATCTATACCTATAAACATATTTATCAAAAGCCTTCATAAGAATATGCTTTATTTCTTTCGGTGTAAAGTTTACGTCATCATCATTTACTTCAATATTTACATCAAAATCAAAGCCAATGTTGCTTTTGAAATCACACGTTATCATATTTCTTTTTGCACTTCCGATAAAATCAAACCTGAAAGTAAAGTTGTCCCTAATCTCATTCTGAACATGCTTAATCAATTCAATAATATCGTTCTTGATTGGCAGAGCTATTTCTTTCGGTACGTACTCATAGTCATGCATAATTATCCTCCTTTTCACCCAAGCCGCCCATTCGGATTTCATTTCCAAATCATTATAGTATATACTAATTATAATCCAAAGTCAAGCATTTTTCAATGTTTTTTAAAACATTGAAGTTTTGGGAATAATAAATCTTTGTTTCCTTTTATATTTTTATTGATTTTATTCCCGAAATGTGATATACTATACACAACAACCCGAAAGAGGTATGATTATGGAATATATTAAGGTTTCACAAGCAGCAGAAAAGTGGGGACTCTCACCGCGCAGAGTCAGACTTTTATGCGCTCAAAACAGAATAGACGGCGTTGTTCAAAAGGGCAAATTATATATGATTCCCGAAAATGCACCAAAGCCCATTGACGCAAGAACGCTCAAAGGAATAAAAATGTCAAAGGAGCTATCTCCCCTGCTGCTGAAAATCGACGCATTAAAAGCAGAGCTTGACAAAAAGCGTCCGCTTACGCAAGGCGAGGCGGAAAGACTGCGTAACGAATTTATGGTGGACTTTACCTATAATTCAAACGCAATCGAGGGTAACACTCTTACATTAAAAGAAACGGCGTTGGTTTTGGAAGGTATGACAATCGACCAAAAGCCGCTGAAGGATCACCTTGAGGCAGTCGGTCACAGAGACGCATTTTTGTATATCGAGGATATTGCAAAAGATACGAAAATCAGCGAAACGGTTATAAAAAATATTCATTCGCTTGTACTGATGAACAGACCTGAGGATAAAGGCATGTTCCGCAAAATCCCCGTAACCATTATGGGTGCATATACCGAGCCCGTTCAGCCGTATATGATTGAACCTAAAATGACGGAGCTACTCGCCGAGAACGAAAAGCGCAAAAAGAAAATGCACCCTATAGAAAGAATCGCACGGTTCCACCTTGAATTTGAAGGCATTCACCCCTTTATCGACGGTAACGGCAGAACGGGAAGGTTACTGCTTAACCTTGACCTTATCCAAAACGGCTATCCGGCAATCAACGTGAAGTTTGCCGACAGAAAAACATATTACGCCGCATTTGATGAGTTTTACAAAAATAACAATGCCGAACCTATGATAGAACTCGTAGCAAAGTATGTAATCGAGCGAATGAAACAGTATTTGGAAATATTGAAATAATCCGATAATACACAAGCCAAGCAGTTACAAAACGAAACTGCTTGGCTGTTTTCATACTTATCATTTGATGTCGCTATTTCGGTTAAAATATTGACTTATCAACGTTTTTGTAGTATAATATAATTGTATTATTGCAAACAATTATGGCGTTTGAAAGGATGAAATAAATGGCGGTTACTTACACAAAATTATGGCATATTCTGATTGACAGAGATATGAAAAAGAAAGACCTGCAAGCAGCTGCAGGTCTGACAAATCATGTTATGTTGAAACTCCGAAACAATCAGAATATTACGACCGAAACAATCGGCAAGATTTGCAAAGCACTTAACTGTCAGGCAGATGATATTATGGAATTTGTAGAAGAATAAATACAGAGGTAATTAATAAAATGGACAGACATACACCGGAACAAAGAAGAAAGAATATGCAAGCTGTAAAAAACAAAGACAGCCAAATAGAATTACTCCTCAGAAAAGAGCTTTGGAAACGTGGACTGCGATATCAAAAAAACCGAACAGATATTTTCGGGAAGCCCGATATAGTATTTAAGGGTAAAAAGGTAGCCGTATTTTGCGACAGCGAATTTTGGCACGGTTATAATTGGGAGGAAAGAAAAAAGGACTTTAAATCCCATCAAGAATTCTGGATACCTAAAATTGAGAGAAATATGGAAAGAGATATCGAGGTAACCAATATACTTGAATCCGAAGGATGGACGGTGCTTCGATTTTGGGGCAAAGAAATAAAAAAGGAAACTGAAAAATGTGCAAATATAATAGAAAAGGCGGTACAGTCAAAATGAAAACTTATAAGTCCATTGACCTGTTTGCCGGAATTGGCGGAATCAGATTAGGATTTGAAAAAGCGTTCGGCAAACAAATAGAAACCGTATTTGTAAGTGAATGGGATGAATATGCTCAAAAAACTTACAGAGCAAATTTTAAGGACGATTTTGACATAGCCGGAGATATCACCAAGATAGATGAATCAGATGTGCCTGATTTTGACATATGCCTTGCCGGATTTCCGTGTCAAGCATTCAGCATGGCGGGCAAAAGACAGGGATTTAATGATGACTATAAAGGATTATGCAGAGGAACACTGTTCTTGGATGTGGCAAGAATTTGTGAGGAACACAAACCGGATGTTATCTTCTGCGAGAATGTAAAAGGGCTCGTAATTCACGACAGAGGAAGAACATTACAAATTATAAAAAAAACATTTGAAGACCTTGGCTACAAGGTGTTTACCAATAAAGACAAAACTCTTAACAGCAAAGATTTCGGTGTACCTCAAAACAGAGAAAGAATTTATATTGTGGCATTTCGAAACGGTATTGCACCAGAGAAGTTTGACTTCCCGCAGAAAACGGATGATACAAAGAGAATATCAGATATTATAGAGGAGAAACCTGTATCCCCTAAATATTATCTTAGTGATGTATACCTTGAAACTTTAAGACAGCATAAAGCGCGACACGAAGCTAAAGGTAACGGATTCGGATATGAAATAAGATCTTGGAACGATGTTGCCGGTGCAATAGTATGTGGCGGAATGGGTAGAGAAAGAAATCTGATAATTGATAAAAGACAGAAAAATTTAACTCCTGTTACACATATAAAAGGAGAAATCAATAGAGAAGGTGTCAGAAAGATGACTCCTCGTGAATGGGCAAGATTGCAGGGATTTCCCGATACATTCAAACTTGAACTTGCAGATACACACTTGTACAAGCAGTTTGGCAACAGTGTAACGGTTCCCGTAATAGAAGCTATTGCATTGAAGATTAAGGAGGTGCTGGATAATGGCAAATAAAGGTGAATGGAGCGAACCGTATGCGTCAATAAAGATTTTAGGAGATGGAAAATTATATATCGCTGATGAGAACGGGAACAGAAATCCCGGTGAATGGATGACTATCCTTGAATTAATAAGGCATGAAACACGAGAAAGAATAGTTTCATATAAATATCAAGAAAACAATATAGATATAGATATCTTCGTAAACGGCATGCTTATATTGTCAGTACCTGCTGTCGAGTTTTTGCATATGGCGGAACAGCTTGCGCATGAAATTCAAAGCGGACGAGGAAGTTCGTTTAATGTATCGAATACAATTACGGATTTTCTGCACAGAATAGAGATGCAACATATTAAGGCAGCGAGTGTTAATAAGAGTGATGCTTTCTTCACGATACGAGATCCACGAGCCGGTATCGTAAGAGAGCATATCGGCTTTTCTATTAAATCAGAGTTTGGTGAAAATCCAACCTTGTTTAATACTGCAAAAGCGTCCGGATTCATATATGAAGTAAGTAATATGGATGACATGCTGATGAATCAAATTAATTCTATGGTTGATGCGAAGGGGCATGCAGCTGTTTTGGATAGGTGTGACGAACTTATCAGAAACGGATGTGAATTAATATTTGCCGGTTTGCCTATAGCATACAGAGCTCGTTGTAAGGCTTTTGAAGAGAATTTAGATTTAATTGACCCAAGATTGGTTAATGTATTGGAAAAATTGTTGTGGAATCACTTTTTTGAACATGAAACACAAGTTAATTTGTCACCATTAATGGAACGGATTATTGTTGAAAATCCATGTAATATTACTCGGCCGGAAGTAAAATACCCACATATGATTAAGTCGTTTATTTATGCAGCTTATTGTGGAATGACGGCTTCGACATTGTGGGACGGAAAAGCTCAAGTTAACGGAGGATTTATTAAAGTAAATGCAGATGGAGAAGTTTTAGCTCACTATGCATTAGAATCAGATGCCTTTAAATCGTATCTATATAATAACTGTTATCTGGAGTTCCCTGCCACCGATGAAGGCCATGGATTTTACGCTAATGTGTATAAAGAAGATGATAAGTATTATTTTCGTTTGAACTTTCAAATTAGGTACAGATGATGAAAGTAGGAAGTCTGTTTGCAGGCATAGGTGGAATCGAACTCGGATTTGAACAGTCAGGATTTAAAACTATATGGGCAAACGAAATAGATAAAGGTGCATGTACTACATATAGATATAATTTTTCTGATGTAAAATTGTTTGAAGAAGATATTCGCAAATTAGATGTATTAAAGCTTAAATATGTTGATGTGTTAACAGCAGGTTTTCCTTGTCAGCCGTTCTCGGTTTGTGGAAACAAAAAAGGGTTTGCTGATGAGCGCGGTAATTTATTTTTTGAGATAATGCGTATCGTTGATGGAATACATCCTCCAATTATCTTTTTGGAGAATGTTGCTAATCTGACAGATCATGATAATGGAAGAACATTTAATACTATTCATAATGAATTGATTAGCAGAGATTATTTTATAAGATATTTGGTGGCCGATGCATGTGATTACGGAATGCCACAACACAGAACCAGGACATATATTGTCGCGTTTACATCACAAGATATGTGTGATAGATTCAATTTTCCTGAAAAGTGTGAACTTAAAGAGCAAATATTCGATATCATAGATAAATCAAAAAAATCTGATGAAAGATATTATCTAAGACATGGTACATATCAATACGAAAAAATGCTTTCTGCCATAAAAGACGAAAATCAAATATACAGATTTTCGGATTACGGAATACAGGCAAGTAAGAATGGAATTTCTTTTACACTAAAAGCGAATATGGGAACATGGAGAGACAGAATTCCTATCATAAAGGACGATTATGGCATAAGAAAAATAACGCCGTATGAGGCATTAGCTTTGCTGGGATTCCCGAAAGAATTTCGTTTCCCAGATATCCCACTCAATAGTGCATATAAACAGTGCGGTAATAGTGTCGTTGTTCCGGTTATAAGAAGAATTGCAGAAGAAATAAAAACCGTGATGCTAGATTAAAAAATTATCCTGTGGGTAATAACAAAAAATCTTTTGATTTTGAAAGAAAAAGATTAAAAAACAGTATAAGAATTATGAGGAACAATATATGATTAAAATGAATCTAGACCATTGGAATATTGAAGATAAACATAGAATAGGTGGAATTTTATTCGCACAAACTTTTATAGAAAGTGTATTTATGTATTCATTTGATTCTTATAAAGCTCCAGCTTTAAATGCTCATTATTTGTGTTATGATTTGTTGAATACAATTCATCTAACCGAAACAAAAGTAATGAACAAGGGCAACTTATTGCCATTATATGAAGAATTAAACTATACTTTAGAAAATGACATTTCAATGAAGGGATTTTTCATTGATAAAGATATTTTCTATACGTTCAAGGATAAAAATGGAGATTTTTATTCATTGAATTGCTTTGAGAACATCACAAGCAAAAAAATAAAAGATTCGATTTCTTTTTTAAAAACAACATTTGAATCTGATATGAATTACATGAATACTTTGTATATAATGCTAATTAAAAATATTGATTCAGCTGTTTATACATATGAAGTACTATCGAACATTGTGAAATTGTCCAGAAGCATAGTCACAGAACTGATTAATTCGGGATATAGCAAAGCATACTTATACACAGTGGCTAATAATCATTTTTTTGATAATTCTAACCAAATAGATGATGGCATAAGTCATGTGCAAAAATTCTTCGAATTCATAAATTTAAAGGCCAAGAATTATAAGGTTATGCTAGGAATAAATATTAAATCCTATGAGTTTTTCGGAAAATATATAAAAGGCGATTTTAGAAAGCCCAAGGAACAAGAAAAAAAGATATTTAACATTCAAAAGGGTTGTTTATGCGAGTTAGATGATGTGGAAGCATTAGATCCATATTCTGCGCAAGAAAACGCAATGCTAATTTTAAATCCAATAATATCGATACATAAATTAGCTAAACATTCGTACAGATATTCATTTTCTAAAAAAGCCCGTGTTATAGATAAACAAACAGGGGTTCAGCAAATGATGAATAAGCGCATTAGTCCGATGAATGTAAATACCGATGCTAATAATGAGTCTGCACTTTCTAATTTAACATCAGTAATAACGAACTATAATAAAATTCCATATTCATTTTTTAAAATGGTTGAATTACATACATGTGCTTTAAGCAATCAGGAAAAAAGCAATCAATTATTAAATCTTTGGACAATAATTGAGCTATTTGTAGAAACAGACATTAACGACAGTGATAAAATAAATCAAATATGCAATATATTATCAACAGTTATGTGTTCTGATTATATAAATCGAAAATTAATAATTCTTTATAATGAGATTAAACAATGTTGTCCAGAAGTACATAGCCAATATTTAGATGAATTAGATGTTGGTGCCACCGCATATGAAAAATTTTTAGCATTGCTTTCATTAAGGGAATATAATAGTGTTTTTGATGAAACGATTGAAAAACTTGCTAATTATCCACTTCCTAAATACAGAATGATGTATTTTCATGATGAAATCTTTGTAGATTCATTAGGGATATTGCAGTGTATTGAAAGTCATGCAAACAGATTAAGATGGCATATAATGAGAATTTATCGTAATCGTAACATGGTAGTACACGATGGCAATTATATGCCATATATAAATACCATTATCGAAAACTTGCACTTTTATGTCGATACAATTTTTGATAAATTAATTCATTATTATAAGAATGGTATTTTTTCAACTTCGGACATTTTAACTCATATGAAGAATATTGAATATAGATATCAAAAAACACTTGGAAGAGGTAAAAAAAAGAATACTTCTATTGCTTTGACGAAAGAAAACTATTTAGATATGATTTTAGGACATTCATATTATACTGAAAATATATGTGAATAATAAAGTTATGCAAAACGTTATAAAGTCTATTTTGTAATGATAATGTAGGAGAATTGTAATGATTGAATTTATATGTTACCCAAAATGCACAACTTGTCAGAAAGCAAAGAAATGGCTTGATGACAACGACATTGAATACAAACTACGTGACATAAAAGAGGACAACCCTACCTTCGAGGAATTGAGCAAATGGTACAAAATGAGTGGTCTGCCGTTAAAGAAATTCTTTAACACATCCGGACTTTTATATAAATCAATGGGACTAAAGGACAAGCTATCTGCTATGTCAGAAGAAGAACAGTTAAGGTTACTTGCAACAGACGGAATGTTAGTCAAGCGTCCGCTCTTAATCGGCAAAGATTTTGTTTTGGTTGGATTTAAGGAAAAGGAATGGAGTGAAAAATTATGAGAAAGAATTTTGGTGCGCAAGCGTACCTTTACCCTATGCCTGTGCTTATCATTGGTTCGTATGACGAAAACGGAAAACCTGATGCAATGAATGCGGCATGGGGCGGTATCAGCGAAGAAAAAGAAATTTCAATTTGCATAAGCGCAGGACATAAAACAACGAAAAATATCATTGCAAGAGGTGCATTTACGGTGAGCATCGCAGATGCGAAAAATGTTGTTGCCTGCGATTATGTCGGCATTGTTTCAGGCAATAAAGAGCCGGACAAAATAAAAAAAACAGGCTGGCACGCCGCAAAGAGTG
Organism: Qingrenia yutianensis; assembly: GCF_014385105.1. NCBI lineage: Bacteria > Bacillati > Bacillota > Clostridia > Eubacteriales > Oscillospiraceae > Qingrenia > Qingrenia yutianensis. Next base: position 9,160 of record NZ_JACRTE010000010.1, read on the forward strand.
AATTTGTAGACGCTCCACTTTTTGATGAGCTGCCTATGGCGCTTGAATGTAAGCTTATCAGCTATGACGAAGAAACTTGCAGACTTGTCGGCGAAATTGTAAATGTTTGTGCTGACGAGAGAATTCTTGGTGAAGATGGCAAAATTGATTTGAACAAATTCTCCCCTATCACCTATGACCCGGTACATTATACTTATCGTAAAATTGGCGATGTGGTGGGTAAGGCATTTAGCGATGGGATGAAATTAAAATGTATATAAATAAAAGGGTGTCTTATATGAAAAAATAACTGGAAAAAACTATATTGCATACTTGGATACAAATCTTTTTTAAGTTCAATATAGATATAACAAGAGATGTTTCGAAAATAAACGAAAATGGATGCTCATAGATTTTGTTGTTAAACTAAAGATGCTTTCAGACAATTATACATTTGGGGTTGAAGTTAATCAAGATACCAACAAGTACCAGATAGTAAACTCTTTGTCATATTTTTGGAGCTTATTACAATTATGTTTTTAGGAGAATACAAAAACATTGTTCGAGAAGTATTTACTAAAAGTGAAATTGAGGAATGAAAAATCTTAAAAATTTATAAAATGCCGAAGGGGTGAAAACAGATGGGCATTAAATCATTAATGAATACCAAACAGGATATATTGCGTAGTAATTTGCAAATATTAATTGATCATCCGGTAACAAAAGGAGATCAATGTGAAAGTGCTTGGATCGAATTTTTTAGAGGATTTTTACCCAATAAATATGCCATAGACAAAGGCTTTATATTTGATTCTAAAGGAAATATAAGTGAACAAATTGATATAATAATTTACGACGCACTATATACACCGCTAGTGTTTTGTACAAATTCTGGCGAAAAAATTTGTTACAGCTGAGAGTGTTTATGCTGTATTTGAATCAAAACCAACAATTGATAAAACAAAGTTGGAATATGCTGACAAGAAAATAAAATCGGTAACATCACTATATAGAACAAGTCGAGAAATGATTTCTAGGGGCAGTACCGACGAGGAAAACACGCTTTTTGACAAAATGTCGGGTGAAGAAATTGCAAGCCTTGCAAGAAAATTTCACTTTACGGCTTATTATTCGTCCAAAACGCGCACTTTGCTCCTTATTTCAAATCAAAATCCGCAAAATACCGCGAATATAAAGAGTTTTTTAAGTGAGTTTGCAAAAAATATGTCAAACAAAACGGATACATATGTTCAGGCAGGGGCAAGCTTTAATTCCGATGACGAAAAAATCGCGGGAAATCTCATATCGCAGTCCGAAACTGCGCTTGAACATTCAAAATTTTACGAACCGTTCGCAAAAATAATACTGTATCAAAATATGCCTCCGTACAATCCACTTTCACGCGAAAAACTTTCACACATAGAAAAACGCCTTTTAAATTCAGCTGAAATTCTGAACGCGGAGAAGACAAAAACCTTTGCGTTTGAGCTGTTCGACTATTTTGAAAACGGCTATATTTCTCCGAGCGATATAAAAAATACGGTGTCGGATTTTATGTACAAACTTGCGTTTTCGAGCGCCGATTTTTAAAATTTTTTGTAAAAAACTTTAAAAGCATTGACATATGCGCACGCGAAATAATCAAAACCGAACCTTTGCCGGCGCTGAAAATCAAATTCAAAAACACCGTTCTTAACGCGGTACGCAGTATTGTGACAATAAAACAGACCGGCAACAAAAAGGTTGTTGAAAAGGCGAAAAAATACATAAACGAAAACTTCCGCGAGAATGTAACTCTTAAAGATGTTGCCGATTTTGTTTCTATGAATTCGTCATATTTCAGCGAGCTTTTCAAAAGCGAAACAGGCACAAATTTTATTGATTTTTTGACCGAAATAAGAATAAATACCGCAAAAGACCTTTTGGAAAACAGCGAGATAAAAGTAAAAGAAATAGGATACCTTATCGGCTACGAAAACAACACATATTTTAACCGCGTATTTAAAAAGCGCGTCGGCGTAACGCCGTCCGAATACGGGAGAATAAAATGAAAAGCGAAACCGTTAACAAAAAAATATGCCTCACCCCCGGTATGCCCGCTATCACTTTTGCATACGCAAAAAATATTGACAAACCGTCAAACCACCATCTGCACATAAACAAATTTTTTGAAATTTACATTTACATCGGCGGTGACGCGGACTACATAGCAGGCGACAAATATTTTTCCTTAAATCACGGCGATATAATTGTGATAAATCAGTACGAACCTCACAATGTCGTGCTGAAAAGCGAGGGGCTTTACGAAAGATTTTACATTCTCGTTCCCACCGAAAGCTTTGATAATTTTTCGTATAACCCTTTTAAAAACATAAACGGAAAGCTTATTTCACTCCCCGAAAAAAGGCGGAAAAAGGCGATTGACATACTGTATGAAATCAAAAATTCGTTTGTAAAAGAACCTGGCGGAAGGACTTCTTTCAAGGCATGCGGGCTTATTTTGGAATTTCTTGCGGAAATAAGCGGAGAATATCCCGACTGTGCAAGCTTTGAAAGAAACACACCGTCCCGTCTACCCAAATATATTGCGGATATTTTGGTTTACATAAACAAAAACATCTCGGCGATAAAATCGGCGGACGAGATAGCGAAAAAATTCGGGCTTTCAATGCCGTATCTTTCCATAACTTTTAAAAACGCAATAGGAACTCCGCTTAAATCATATATTCAGGCAAAAAAAATTTCCTACGCAAAAGAACTTTTGGACAAAGATTTCAGCGTCACCGAGGCGTGCTACGAAAGCGGTTTTAACGATTGCTCTTATTTTATAAAAGTATTTAAACATCACATAGGAACAACGCCGTTTAAATATAAAAATTTAGATGAAAAAATTAGGAATATCTTGCGTTGAACGGCATATTTAACCGGAAAAGCTTTGATGTTTTATGTAATTTGCCGCAGCATTTCCCGCCGCCTCGCCCGTCAAAGCGCAGGTTGGAATTACCCTCGCAACCTCCCAGCCGTCATACATCGGAGCGGAAATGATTCGTCCTGCACAGATAAGGTTTTCAAACTTTTCATTATACATACTCGAAAGCGGAATTTCATAAATGTACCCGATTTTATCGGGACGGAAATCAACGCATTTTCCGATGCTGTCGGAAAAAGTTTTATCTTTCTCGGCGCAAAAATCACTTTTGCCCTTTATATGCCTTATCGTGCGGAACTGAGGCATTGACGGAATGCTCATTATATCAAAAAAATAACGGTCTTTATGCTTTATTTTCTCAAGCATCCTCCTTTTTCCCTCAATTACAAACTCGGTTATCTCATCGGCGCTTGTGCCGTGAAAAAGCTTCATTCCGTTCGGATGACCGTTGCCGTTTATATCACTGCCGGAATTTTGCCATTCGCGGAATTTCCACATATTTTTACTGTTTACAAATTCTTTTGCGGACTCAACATCAAACCCGTGAACGATATACGACATATAGTTTTCGCCCTCAACACACGGCACACCTGCACGGTGCATAATGACCGCGTCACCGCTTGCGTCGACGACGGTTTTGGCAGAGTAAAATGCACGCCCGTCCGCATTTTCTAAGATTACTCCGCGGCATATTTTTCCGTCCATAACGGGATATGTAACGTATGTATCAAACAGAATTTTTACATTGCTACTTAATACATATTCGTCCAGCGCAAGCGCAAAAACGGTCGGTGAATAGCGTGTACAGTACCGCGGTCGGCGCGGAAAACTCAAATCGGTGCCTCCCCACTTTTTTTCAAGACTGTCAAACGAATATTTGACCGAAAGTTTTATAAGCTCCTCCGCAATTCCGCACACGACGCGGTTTCCGTTGCCGTCGCAGAGCGGTTCATACCACGAGATAAGCCCTGTCGTTGCAAGTCCTCCCAAATTAATCTGTTTTTCCGCAATAAGCGTTTTAAGCCCGTTCCGAGCCGACTTAACCGCCGCCGATATGCCTGCAATTCCTCCGCCGACAACAATTACGTCAAACTCAGCGCGCGCATTTATATTTTTTACGTCTTTATAATCGACATACATTTAATTCACCTCTTAAAAAACGCATACGGGACGGCCGACCGTCCCGTACAATAATTTTGTTTTATGCTTTCGGACCGAAAAACCTTGCAATTTTAAGCTTTTTTTCAGCCATAAATTTAACCTCTGTTCCCGACGGCAGAAAATACTGCTCGCCGACGCAGATGTTTGCGCATTCGCCGTCCGACTCTGCTTTTCCCTCTCCGTCAAGCACATACAAACCGCAGAAAATGTCCGACTTTTGCATAACAAATTCGCCGTCAGTTTCAAGCATAACGAGCGCAAAATACGGTGTGTCGTCATAGCTTATAAGACTTGTGACATTGCCGTTCTTTTTCGGAACAAGCCTGTATTTTTCTATTGTTTTTTCCAATCCAAAACCGTCATAATCAAAACAGTCCATCATTTTTTCAAAGCCTATGCCCTGATGGCACATTTCGTCGGCAATTTTAAATCCAGATACCGTTATGCGCTCGGTTCTTATGGTGTAATCCGTCGGCTCCTGAACTTCAAGCAAAAAGCACCCTGCGCCGATTGCGTGAGGCACTCCGCCTTTGATAAGATATGTTTCACCGCTTTTTACATTTATTTTGTTAAGGCAGTCAAGCATTTTTTCTATATCCTGGCGGTCGAAAACCTCCTGCCACATTTTTTTCGTCACGCCCTCTTTAAATCCGAGGTAGATGCAGGGATTATCCTCTTTTCTCCCGCCGAGAATGTGCCAGCTTTCGGTTTTTCCGTAATCGGAATTGAAATATTTTCTCGCCTTTTCCCTGTTTGGGTGTACCTGAATTGAAAGTCTTTCGGCAGAGTCGATAAGCTTTATCAGCACACCTGTATTTGCGCCGTATTTTTCAAAGTGCGCACTGCCGAGCGTTTGCGGATTTTGCTTTATAAAATCCGCAAAAAACTCATCGGTTTTGCATATGCGCGTCATACCCTCGTTTTTTATATTCTCTCTGCCGGCGTTTCTGCATTCTGTAACCGACATTATCCATTCTTCGGGAAAATGCCCGTCCATGCCTTTTTTGCCGTGAAGCTCGTCTATCAGCGCACCGCCGATGTAGGTTCGCCACGCTCTTTCATTTGTAAGCTTTATTATTCCCATTTTTTATTTCTCCGTATCAAACGAACGCATTGTTCCCGTAACCTTGTGGCGCTCGTCCAGACGTTTTAAGCCAAGTTCATTGTCGGGCAGAAAATCAATCCACATATAGTGCATATGCTTGCCCTCAAACACCTCAACTCCATGGTCTGCGCCGAGCGGAATGTGAAGTATAATATTGCCTGCCATATGAATATGCTCGCCGTTTATGATAACGTCCATATCGTTTTCGGGAAAACTGAAAAAGAATTGGTCAAGCATAGGGTGCGCATGCGGTTTTACAATATCGTGACCGTACGACTCAACAGAACCCATTGAAAAACGCGGAATTATTCTTTGCGGAACCATCATTCGGCTGATGGTTTTTTCGCTCTTGTTGGGGTCTACATACTGAATTGACTCGGTGTATTTCTGCACAATGGGGAATTTCGTGCCGTACTCCTTAATAAGCGAAGTGTCGCCGTCAGCAATATCCCACTGTATTTCAAGAATTGCTGTATCGGTATTTGCCGAAACCGAAACGCTTTCGTCGGGCGACGGTATAAACACGGTGCGCTCGCTGAAAGTGTAATTTTTGCCGTTGTTTTCAAAAACCGCCTCACCGCACATAAGAATTAAAATATGATAATATCCTTCGTTTGCCTTAAATTCTGTTTTTCCGCCCTTTAAAACCGTATGGTAAAAAGGACGCGTGCCTGCAATTTCTCCTTTGCAAAGCTCAATTTTGCCGTCTTTTTTAATTTTCAAATCAACCGTTTCCATTATAACTTCAGTATTCATTTTTATTCCTCCAAAATTTTAATCTCCGTTTACGGCGGTAACTCTGTCTACAACAAGCTGACGGAATTCCTCCGAAAGCATTGCAAAATATGCCGTAAATCCAGTTACTCTGACCACCAAATCGGGGTATTTAAACGGATTCTTGTGCGCCTCGAGAATTTTATTTTTGTCTATGATGTTTATATTCAAAAGCGTATTTCCCGTTGACAGAATGCTCTTTATCATACTGCACATTTTGTCAACGCCCTCTTTATCGTTTGCAGTCTGCGGATCGAGTTCAAGCTGAACGGGCGCCGTGTTGCCGTATCCCGGCTGAATTGAGGCAATGCCGTTGCACATAGCCGACACCGCACCGTCGCCGCGGAAACCGCCGTTGGGGTTTGCGCCGTGATTTATCGGTTCCTTTGCCTTTCTGCCGTTCGGCGTTGCGCCTACCGCTTTTCCCAAAAGAATGGTGTTCGACCACGAGAAAAAGCCGGGTATAAAGTTTATTCCCACGTGCTGACGGCACAAATCGCGGACAAGCTCGGTATAAAGCCTGCTTATTTTTACCGCCCACGTATCGCCGAGAGTGTTTCCTCCGCAGTAGCGCTCACTGTGATACATTAGCTGACGTATATATTCGCCGTCTTCATCTTCATAATTGTTTTTGATATGCGTATAAAGTTCATCATAGCTTATGCGTTTTTCGCGCTCAACTCTCTGCTCCAGCGCCGAAAAACTGTCTGCCGCAACCGCAATTCCGCTTCCGTCAACGCACATATTGTAAAAACACGCACCGCCGTCGGTGATGTTTACACCTTTTTCGATAAGTCCGTGCTGGAACAAATTCAAAATAAGTTCGGGCTGTGACTTTGTCTGATATTTCAAATGGTGCATTATGCCGTTTCCCGTTGCGTCCACGGCAATTTTAAGATGTTCTTTGAATATTTTGAAAAGCTCGTCTGTGCTTTTTTCGCCGTTTGACGTCATCATCTGCTCATATGACACCTCAAACACCTTTGCAAGGTTTATCTTAACGGTGTCGTTCATAGTATATTCCATACCAGGTATGCACATCCAGTGACACCCTGCCGCAACGCGTCTGCGCGCAAGTTTTTTTGTATATCCGCACTTCATAAATCCGTTTACAAGCGCGTTGTCCGAAGAATATCTCGGCCAGCCCTGCTTGTTTTTAAAGAGGTATTCAACCGATTTTCTGAAAAAATCCTCGTTGGTTTTGTCGTGCAGACGCACCGTTAGGTTGCACGCAATATTTATCTTGTCCGCCGCCGCAAGCGCAAGATAAGAAAGGTGCGTTGTCATATCGTTTCCGTCCTCGTCGGGACCGCCGAGCTGAAAATATCTGCTGTCCTGCAAAAACATACACGCAAGATAAAACACTGCCTCATCATCAGTTAAAATGCCGTTTTTAACGTCTTTTTCGTAAAACGGATCAAGCATAGACTCAAGCTGACCTCCGGCACTTCCGCGGTTATACGTGCGCGAAAGCATACTGAACCAGCATAGCCACTGAACCGCCTCGCGGAATGTTTCGGGCGCAGAGGACGCAACCTTGTAATTCACCTTTGCCATATTCTTTAAATTTTCTTTAAGGCATATGTTGTTCTCCTTTTCCGCCAACTCTTCTATTATTTTTGCCGCGCGGTTTATAAACGCAATTACCGACTCAACAACCGCAATTTCACTGTCGTAAAACTCATAGTGTGAACTGTCGTGAAGCGCTCTTTGTTCCTTTAATTTTGCCAAAATTCCGCCCCAGCCGAGGTTTAAGCCAATCTGCACATCGGGCGTGAAATGGTGGCAGTTGTCAATACCCGAAATGATGGAATATTTTTCAAATATTTTCTTTAAATCATCATACGGGTAGTCGGGATTCCACTTATATTGGGGCGGTCTTTGACGCTCCAGAAACAAAAATCCCTTTCCGACAAAAGCGTCCAACGGGTCGCAGTATATCGGGTGTTCCGAAAGCAGACGGCAGTAGTTTTCCGTCCACGCTTTATATCCGTATATCGAGCCGTTCGGGTGATTGGGTTTAAGCTTAAACTTATATTCGTCCTGTTCGATTAGTCCGTAATCGTCCTCGTCCGCGCCGCCGTTTTTCGCCTTTTCCTCCGTTTGCCTTATTTTTCTTTCGCGTAAAAGCGCTATTCTTTTGTCATATGTAAATTTTTCATCATCGGAAAACTGATTTATAAACTGTATCATAAAAAATCACCTACCCTATTTTTACGTTATATCCAGAAAGCGCGTTTTTAATTTCGTCAAGCCTGTTTTGCGAAAACGGCTTTGCGGACGCAAAATCGTTGTTTTTATCCATTGCCTTATATTTTGAACCGCCGAGCGGATTGAAATTCAAAAGCTCGTAATATCTCGCATTTTTAAGCGTTTTTACAAACTCTGCAATGTTTTTAAGGTTTTCCGCGCCGTCCGTAACGTCCGGGATTAACGGCGTTCTCACGATAATCGGAATACCGAGCTTATCCGCCTTTTTCGCGTTTTCAAAAATTATTTTATTGTCCGCGTCGGTATATTTTTTGTGCGTTTCGCCGTCAAAAAGCTTTATGTCAAACATAATTAAATCAAGCTTTGCAAGTGTTTTTTCAATTTTGTCAAAATCGTGACAAAGGTTTGTTTCGACGGCGGTTTTTATTTTTCTCAAACGGCATTTTGATATAATTTCATCAGCAAATTCCGTCTGGCAAAACACCTCACCGCCAGAGAGCGTAACACCGCCGTCCGACTGCTCGTAATACGGAATATCCTGCACAATTTGCGCCAAAACCTCGTCGGACGTCATCTTTTTTGCTGAAAATTTCAGCGCCTCGGCATAGCATTTATCGACGCACTCACCGCAGGACACGCATTTTGAATAATCAATTTTGTGAACGCCGTTTTCTGTAATGTGCGCACCTTGGGCGCAAACTTTGAAACACCGTCCGCACCCTATGCAGTTATTCTGATACAAAAGAACGTTGTTTTTAAACTCAATGGTTTCCGGGTTATGACACCAGGTGCAGTGCATATTACAGCCTTTAAAAAACACCGTCGTTCTTATTCCGTCACCGTCGTTTAACGAAAATCTTTGTATATCGGTAATATATCCTTCCATAAATCCACCTTACATTTCAGGGCATTTTCCGCCGTTTTCTATTTCAACCCAGCCTTCGCCGTTTTTCGCGCTTTCATACATTTTGTCGAGAACATAACGCGAAATTCTGCCGTCCTCCGCCGTAACCTTAAGTTTATCGCCCGTGCGCAGACAATATGCAAAATTGTCGCTTCCCTGACGCCACTCTCTTTTGTACGGATAAGGTGCGTTTTCCGTCCATTTTCCGTCCGTCCACCAATATGTATGACCGCCCTCGGGTCCGCCCATACACTGAATGTACGCGCCTTTTTCGCCGATAATTTCAAATTTTGTATACCAGGTCGGCGCAATAAGCGACGTTGTTGACGAAACGCGTGCAACACAGCCGTTGTTGTAAATCCACTCCGACATTCCCATATCTTCAGCCTCAATGTCGAACGTCTGAGTTTTTATAACAGCGCGAACCTTGTCGGGAACGCCGAGAACCGTTATAAGACGGTTTATTTCGTGAATGCCCTGATTGCTCAAAGCACCGCCGCCGTCCAAAGCCCAAGTTCCTCTCCAGCCGCCGTTTTCGTTGTAATATTCCTGTGTTCTGTGCACGTTGAGCACCATATTTGCCGACAGAATTTTGCCGAAATATCCGTTGTCAACCGCCAGTTTCAATTCGGTAAGAGGTCCGCGAAAATGCAGGTCAAAGTCTACTCCGAGCATAAGATTTTTTTCTTTTGCAAGCTTTATTGCCTCGTCGCACGCCTGATATGTTGCGTCCATAGGCTTTGTTGTCAAAACGTGTTTTCCGGCATTAAGACACTGTTTTGCAATCTCGCAGTGCGTGCCTGTGGGTGTTACGATATACATAACCTCAACCTCAGGATTTTCCAAAAATACGTTTATATCCGCGCTGTAAGGAACGCTAAACTGCTCGCCCACTTCTTTTGCCTTCTGCTCGTTGATATCGCATACACCGACAAGCTTTAAGCCATTAGTTTCGGAAATCTGCTTGCACCTTTCTTTTCCCATTCCCAAGCCGACAACCACAAATTTCACGGGATTGTCCGCATACGGGCGCTCAAAGCTTATTTTCGGAGAAAGAGCGGTTGCCATATCCGCAGGAGCGGCAGACGGCCACACCTTTTTAAGATAATCGTAGCATCGTTTTGTAACCTCCTCGCCCGAAAGACCGGTAGACGAGGGAACGTGTGTTTCTATCGAAACGGGCATATTTTTGCCTGTAACCGCCGCACCGGCAAGAACCCTGTCCCACGGAACCTTTTTGCAGTCGATTTCGGGAATGTCGCTGACACCGCGCGATTTAACGTGAATCATATTTGCATATTTCAATGCTTTTGTGAAGTAACCAACGCAGTCGCCCTTTGCCTCGGGCAAAAGCTCGAACATATTCGATACGTCCCACGCCATACCCCAGTCGGGATTGTTCAAAGCGTTAAGCACGCATATTACCTCGTCGGGTGTTGCACCGCAGTTTTCAAATCCTAAAATAAGACCTGCCTCTTTCGCCTTTTTCGCGAACGGGTCAAACATTTCCAAAACCTTTGCAAGCGCGTCGGGACGCATAGCAAGCTCACCGCACGCGGGGTCGTTTTGATTGTGCTGCCAGAAAAAGAACGAGCGCACAAGATTGCAGTCAAGAATTTCGGACGCTCTGATTATTCCGTCAAGCTTTTCCATTTCAGCCTTAACACCGTCAGCATCGGGAAGATGCACTTTGCATAAGGACGACTGAATAACTCCCGTTTTGAGTCCGAGACTGTCCAGCGTCGATTTAAGCTTTTTTAACTCCTCAACGCTCTGTTTTTCAATAGGTTTGCCGTTAATCATAGCGCGGAAGTCAACATATTTCATTCCCCATGCTGCAACTTTCGGCAATACTTCATATACGTCCTGATAAAACTCGTCGGTAAACAGTGATAAATACATCATTAAAGCCTCCTGTTATTGGTTTGATAATGTAATTTTATCACATAAAAACAAACAATAATATCATATATTTATGCAAAAATAGTACTTTTTTAATGTAAATATGAGAAAATGCAGCAATAAAATTATAGAACATTTGCCAATAATCGCAGCAAATAAAATCTGCCGCCGTTTCAAATGGCAAAATAACAGACGAAAGAGCGTATAATCTTGCAAAAATGGTGAATACATCCTTTTATGAATTTTTGGAAATTTAATTTTAATTCATAATAATCGGTTTTGTCGAGAAGAAATCAAATAGAATTGTATATTTGAATTTTGATGAACTTAGTATGTAATATAAGTGAGATTCAAAATCCGACTTATCCGCTTTTTCCCGGCAAATCCCGTCTCCGGGCCGGAATTATTCCATATCCAATCGAAATATGCTCCACTACCTCACTATGCGGGCAGCGCGGAGATAAGATGTAACAGGATATTTTTTGCTTGTGATGAGCCGCCTTGTCAAATCAAATTCACAAAGAAACACTAACACAAACTTACGACCAGAAACCACTGAAAGACCACCTCGAAGCAGTTGGTCACAGAGACGCATTTTTGTATATCGAGGATATTGCAAAGGACACAAAAATCAGCGAGACAGTGATTAAAAACATTCACTCACTTGTGCTGATGAACAGACCGGAGGATAAAGGCGTGTTCCGCAAAAATCCCGTAACCATTATGGGTGCATATACCGAGCCTGTTCAGCCATATATGATTGAGCCGAAAATGACAGAGCTACTTGCCGAAAACGAAAAACGCAAAAAGAAAATGCACCCTATAGAAAGAATTGCACGGTTTCATCTTGAATTCGAGGGCATTCACCCCTTTATCGACGGTAACGGCAAAACGGGAAGATTGCTTTTGAACCTTGACCTTATCCAAAACGGCTATCCGGCAATCAATGTGAAATTTGCCGACATAAAAGCATATTACGCAGCATTTGATGAGTTTTATAGCCGAACCTATGATTGAACTTGTGGCAAAGTATGTGATCGAACGGATAAAACAGTATTTGGAAATATTGAAATAAATGAGTTTTTATTGTGAATGTAAGCCCACGTTGCCTATTTAATAGTGATTTTTCATCATTTTTATATAAAGATATTGATTCTGTTTTTGGAACACTGTGCAATAACTATCACGGTGACGCCTTACTACAAGAGAGTCGTGGAAATCAGAAAATTGTACCGATTTTGGTTGCTACAAATTTTCCAAGCAATTCTACGGATATTCGCATGTCAGTTTACGACGACAGGGTTGTTAATCCTCTCGTTACCGGAAAAAACGGCATACTTGATTTAATAACAAAAGTAATATACAGATTTCCAAATGAGTCACCTGTAAATAGTAACTGGGTTATTAGCCCTTATGCACCTACACCAACAATAATTGAGGCTGATAAAGTCTCCACTGATACAACAATTCAATATATTATAGATGTGATTCAAAAAAGTAAGGCAAATGGAGAGAAAAGCATTTGTTTTGTAACGGGGGTTCCCGGTGCAGGGAAAACACTGGTGGGGTTAGATGTCGCGGTTCGTCAAACGTATCAGGGTAACGATGAGCCGGTGGAAGATGAAGGCGCAGTTTATCTTTCCGGAAACGGGCCCTTGGTAGCAGTGTTAAATGAAGCGCTCGCACAAGATAATTATAAAAAATGCAGAGACAGAAATGAAAGAAAAAATCTATCAGATTCTCGCCGCGAGGTAGGAAAATTTATACAGATTATCCATAGATACCGCGATAACATGTTAGCAAAAATAAAGAATCCTGTTGAAAATGGCGTTTTAGAGATTGATACGGCGAAAGCTGTGGAGCAGGAAAAGGCAGGATACGGCGAAATTGAACATATTGCAATTTTTGAAAGTCAACCCCGAATTTTGTGTAAAGTCTTTACGAAGCCTCCAAGATGATATATAATAAAAATATCATTTTGGAGGTTTTACTTATGCCAAGGTACAAATTAAGTCCCGAGGAACGGGCAGCGGAAAAAGAACGCAAGAATAATTTGCGCAACATCATGAAAGGACTGGACGTAAAAAATTTTGATGACCTGAAAGAGGTATTCAAAATGATGGTCGGAGAAATGCTTGGAAACGGTCTTGACGGAGAGCTTGATGACGAATTAGGCTATACTAAGTACGATTATCGAAATAAAGAGGGCGAAAACAGCCGTAACGGCTATTCCAAAAAGACACTTAAAACAAGTTTCGGCGAAACAGAAATCAAGGTGCCGAGAGATAGAGATGGCGAATTTGAACCACAGCTTGTTAAGAAAAATCAAACTTCACTGACCGGAGATATTGAAGAAAAAATCATCTCTATGTATGCAAAGGGCATGACCACAAGCGATATAGAGGCTCACATCAAGGATATTTACGGTTTAGAATGTTCAGACACAACCATAAGCCGAATAACAGATAAAATACTGCCTGTTGTTCGTGAATGGCAGTCAAGACCGCTTGAAGAAATCTATGCGGCGGGCAAATTGGGCAAATTTATCGACGTATTTCAAGTATCCGGAGGCGGTCAGAACATTGATTTATACAACGAATACAATAGAGGGATTTAACCGTCAGCTTCGGAAGGTTACAAAAAATAAAAGCGTATTTCCGACCGATGACAGTCTTTTAAAAATGCTTTATCTTGCAATGATATACATTACGAAAAAGTGGACGGGAAAGCGCAAGGATTGGGGACAAATTCACTCACAGCTTGAAATATTCTTTGCCGACAGATTACCGCAGTAGCATAAAAAAGCCGCCAAATCAAGAGTGAAATAAACGCTCTCGCAAAAGAGCACCCTTGACATGCCGGCAATTTTACGCTATATTATAACTAAGGGCTGAAAGCCGAAATCCGGCTCTCAGCCCACAAAAAACTACTTAGATTATATTATCATTTTGGAGCTGATTTTGAGGTTTACACAAAATGAGGGATTGCCCTCATCTGTCGGAAAATCTGTTATCTTATGTTATCATACGTCACATTTTCAAACGAAATATTAACTATTTCCGCATTCTCGTCATCATCTATCGCACTTGATATAAGCGATTTCTGCACATTTTCGGGACAGTTTAAAAACGCGATATTATTAAACTTCACATTCTCAATTCTGTACCCTTTTTTCTCGGTATACGACGCGGTTTCGTCACTTCGTATTTCAATGTGGAACGCTTTGCCGTTATAGCCTTTCGTCCAGTTTACATTGATATTTTCAAAACTGATATTTTCAATATACTGCCCCGACTGCGACAAAATTCTGAAAATTCCCGACCAATAGCGCGAATGTTCCTTATCGTCAACAAAAAGATTGTTCGCAACCTCGATAATTTCAATATTGTGCGCGGTGATATTTTTAATCATATTATGCGGATTTTCGTCGCCCGTACCGTGACCGCCGATCATAAACGCACGGCAGTTTGTGGACATTATACAATCGGAAATCTCGATATTTTCACTCCTTTTTGACGGATTTTTGTAATCCGCGTCGGCAAGAAAATCAATATCGTCCTGCGAGGTGAACACCGCAAAGCAGTCATCACCGCATCGGATATAGCTGTTTTTTATGCTGACGTCCGCGATATTTACGGTGTTTATTGCGTCGGAATTTACACAGCTGGTGAATATTTTCACGCGGTCGATTTTGACATTTTTCGTATTACGCAAAACAATTCCGCGGAATTCGCAGTTTAATGTCACACCTGAAATTTCGATGTTCTCACAACCGCTTTTTACAAAAATGTTCGAAAGTGCGCATTTACGGCGTCCGCCGTAGAAAAATTCGCCGTCAAAGTTATTCTCTGCGCCGTCGCACCTTTCAACAAGACTTATTATTCCGTTTCCGCAAATTTTAACGTTTTTCGCTCCCGTCAATACAATCGACGCGCACACAACCGCGCCGTTCGGAATGTATATAAGTGTGTTGTCCGAAATATTGTCAATCACCGGCGCGCCGTGTTCGTTAAGATGTATAAATCCGCAGTTTTCCGCGGTGTGGTAACCCTCGTCAAACGCGATAATATTTTCAAAATTTTTGTCTTTTTCAATAGGCTTATTGCAGAAAATCTGCAATGTGCCGAAAATATCGCCGTTCTTTTCAACAGTCAGATATTCGTCGGGCGAGATGTCAAATTCAATACCATTTTCGGTTTTTCGCAAGGATTTTTTGTAACTTTCGGGCTTAATTTTGAACGCGGAAATGTTATCACCGCACAAAATTTCGATTTTAACATTTTCGTCTGCCTCGAACTGTACAAAATACGTTTTAACCGTGGTTGTACCGCCGTAATTGCAACCGTCAAATTCATCTGTGACGCGTTTGGGCGGAATGGAATACGGCTTGCCGTCAGGACAAAGCGCAACGAAAACGCCAAGCTTTTCACCGTTCGCAAAAACCTCCCATTTGTCCGACAATACCGCGCCGTTCGGCGCTTTTTTTATATTTATCATAAAATACGTCCCCTATTCTGTTTTCCAGTTATCCAAACTGTCGTTTTTAATATTTGTTATTTCAATCGGCGAAAGCTTTACTGTAAGCGTCATTTTTCCTTTTCCCATAAGCTTTACCGCAACTTTTGAATACTCCGTGTTTTTGTTTTGCACATCAATCTGCGGCGATGTCGGGAGCGGTTCCGCTTTCATTTTTGAAATCTCGGCGCTTGCGTTTTCACATTCAAAACGCAGATATATTTTTTTGCCGTTTTTGGTAAGATAAGCACCGCCGTTTTCGATATTTATATCCGCTTTTGTGTGCATAAACCAGTATATTTCGGTATTTTCACTGCACTCAATTTCATACCGCGCCGTAACGCTCTGCATATTGTCACCGATAAAATATCCCATTTTCACGCTTTGGCTATTTTCGTAAAGCTCAGATAAATCCGCGGTTACAAACGCCTCATTTTCGCTTGAACCGTAATTTTTTATCGGAACAAAACGCTTCGCTTTCTGCCCCGGTTCGGACGACGGATTTATTACAAGCACATTGTGTCCCTCGGCGCGCATACGGTAGATATCCGACGCGGAATAACCGTAGGTATTCTGCACTTTATAATCCTCCCAGCCCAAATCCTCCGCCCAGCGCTCGCCTAAAATGTCATAAACAAATGTGCCGGTGTCATTGTGCTGATGATATCCGCTCGACGTTCCGAAATGCGTTGAAAAATAAAGATTTTGCGAGTTTATATCATAATCTTTGCGCGCGGTAAAAATTTCACCGCACGAAATTTTTGTAACTTTTTCGTTTGGATAGCTTGCATCAGAATGTTTTTTATAAGAAAGAATATCAACAGGCAAAACCGTTTCGTTTTCGTTGCTTAAAAGAGAGTTTACCCTTACTGCGCCAAGGAAATCATTTCCCGTGCACTGCGAAATCAAGCCGAACGAAATGTATGACGACACTTTTTCAAATTCCGCGTCGCCGAAATTATTTATACCGCAAGGCCCGATAAGCGCCATTACCGCATACTGCGTCTTGTCAAATCCCTGTGCATTTTCCAGTCCGTATGTACTTGAAAAGACGGATTTAAGCGCGCAAAGACCGACACCCAGAAACGTTGCACAATAGTGCCAATACCACAAGCCTTCATTCCACGCACCGTCGGGAGCGTACATAACCATTGTGTATTCGAGGCTCTGCACAGCTTTGGAAATCACATCAAGGCAGTAATCGGGATATTTGTCAAAAAGCGCAGCAGACGCGCAGATTGCTCCCGTGTTTGCAACCGCGTTCATATTCGATGCCCATTTGAGAGTGCTCCAGTCGTCACCGCGCGCAAAAATTCTGCCGTAATATCCGTCCGCAAGCGGTTTTAACGCTTTATTAAAAAGTGCGTTTTCAATAAACTCGCGCCTTTGCTCGGAAAGTCCGTTATAAAGCCAGTCATAACCTATTGCCAAAAGTTCGTTTGCAATTCCGCTGAAAATTATCGACGCAAGATTATAGTCGGGAAATTCCGCGACCGATTTAAGCTCCAGCCAGCCTTTTTCCAAATAACGCTCGTCGCCCGTCAAATTCCACGCAAGCGCAAGATACATAATATTTACCGCCGAAAGCTTTGCCATACGGATATTGTCTGAAAATTCATATTCCGTAACATTTTCTTTGAGCTTTGCCTCGGCTTTTTGCATAAACCTGTCATAAAGCTTTTTAAATTCCGCGTCTGTTTGGATATTTTCTTTCATTTCGTCAATTTTTTGTGCATTTAAAATTATTCTCGGATGAACGTTAAGCGAGCCTGAATTTATTGCGTCGTCATAAAGCTTTTGCACCGTCGGACGCTCATACATAACAAAATTGTTAAGCAAGTCAAGATTGTTAAACTGCGTAATTCTTGCGGAACTGTCACGCATAGAAAAATAATCCCAGTTGTCGTTTGATATTGAAACGTCACTGTCCGCTATCACAATAAGTCCCGTTTTTTCGTCATATGCCGTTTTCTTTCCCAACACTTCGATGCAAAAAACATCAACCGGAAAATATACTTTATTTTCACGGATTACAAAGCTTTTTTCAAGTGTTTTTGTCACCTTTCCGTTTTGATACACTTTTCCGTCCGCGCCGATTTTTAAGTTTCCGAGCAACACTGTATCGGTTGTTTTGTCATACACCGCATTTGCATCAAAAGCCCGCTTAAAATCATCTGCCGAGGCATATATAGCGCCGTTTTCAAATAAAACTTTCTCTGAAAGCGGAAAATGCTCATTACCGCGCACAAAATAATTTCCGTACCGTGAAAATGCCGTTTTATCGTTTAAAAATTTCTTCTCATTTAAGTAATCTCCGAAAATACTGCTTTTTTGTTCCGTGCCGTTCTGATACTTAAAATCAAGCCCCGTTATGCGGTAGTTGTCAATATAAAAATTGCCGTTTCCCTGCACCATATTGGTTTTTACGCTCGTAAGTTCATCGGTTTTGAACGTAACAAGCGTAATGCTTATCGCAAGTGCGCCGTTGATATAAATATCGACCAGTTTATTCGGTATATCCACCGCGGCTTTCACGTTGGTCCACTCTGTACTGACGATACTTTTGTTTAGCTTTGTGCCTTTGCTGTATAAATATCCGTCGGTGTGAAGCTGTAAGACGGGCGTTGTGCCGTTGAGCATAAAAATGAACGTTTTTGCACCTTTTACCTCCGATTTTATATCTGCCTCAAGCAAAAAGTAATCATATTTTTTACTGCTCCGCGCACGGTAGTTTTTGTTTATATCAATGTTTATCCAACATTCGCCGTCGGTGCTTTTTTCCATATAAATATAATCGGTACGGTCTTTATTCTGATAATCGAGCCGCGAAAGTTCGATATAATTGTCATTGTCGGAACAAGTAAAGTTGTTGTATGTTCTTTTTAAGTTGTTAACCTCACTGCTGTCAAAATACAGATAATCTCCGTAATCGTTGCTAAACTTATTTTGCCATAAATTTTGGGCAAAGCATATATTGGGAAAAAACGAAATTATAAGTATCAAAGCCAAAACTCTTTTCACAGTCTGCTCCTTTTTAAAAGAGCCGAGTTTTACTCCTCGGCCCTTTTTATGATTTTTATAAATTATTGCTCAATTCTTCCGCACGTTATAATATTTCCGTCATTATCGGTAACATTTACAAAAGCGGTAACGGTGCTTCCGTCAGGTACATTTAAACATTCGAGCGAAAGTTCGTTCTGCGCGGAATATTCAAAGTTTTTAACGACGGTATCGGTGATTTGTCCGCCGTTTTGCACTGTGCACACAAATGCTATGGTTTTTATGTTTTCACCGCCCGAAAGCTTGGCAAAAAAAGTGTAGTTATTACCATCGTGCAAAACTTCAATTCCGTTTTCAAGGCGCACACCGTCCGACACCGCAAAAATTTCCGTTTGATTTTCCTCCGCACCGAAAACCTTTTTGTCAACGCAAAGCTCATATTCCTCCGTTGCCGAAAAACTTTCGCCGAGCGTGATATAAAGCGTTCGTTGTGAAAAATCGAAATATGTTTTAAGGATTTTTACCGAATTTCCGTTTCGGTCGGCAAGCTTTATATTTTGCGGATTAAGAAGCGAGTTTTTGTATTCGCCCGAAAATTTAACGCTTAAAACATTTTCGCCCGACACAAGAGCATCTTTTTTTTCAATCTCAAATCCGCCCTGCGCGAGCGCCGAAAACGGCATTACGGCAAGCATTGCAAGCAAAACAAATGCAAAAATATTTTTTCTCATATCATTATCCCTCCGCACGTTTTTCCATAGGTTTACACTCTGTGATGTTCATATTCTTGTTTGTACTGTTGCCTCGGCTTACAACCTTTATATAGCGCGCATTTACAGGCTCAAATTCAAACAGCGAATATTTCGTGTCCTCAGTCTGCTCCGACTCCGCATTTAAAACTGTTCGGTAGTTTACACCGTCGGGCGACGCCATAATGTCAAGATAGTAATTTCTTGAATTTGCATTCCAGAACGACATCATAACCGCTGAAATTTCTTTGCTTTTGCCAAGGTCAAACACCGCATAGTCGCCAGGTTCAAACGACGTCCAGCGCGTTGACATATCATTGTCAATCATATTATCCTTGCCGTTCTGCACCTGCGGTTCGGCGCTCGCCTCAACGCTCACCACATTAACGGGGTTATATTTTGCAATGTCTGCATTTTGCATAACATAGCTTAATGCGTAATAGATAAACTCCGATTTGTCACTGTTATAAACCTTAACAACCGCCTTTTCGTCCGATGATTGGTCGATTTCATAACTCATTTCGGGATTTGAGAGCGAAACCGAAATTTCGGGAATTTTGCCGTATACGTCTACATTGTCCGAAACCTCTTTACCGTCCGCAAAGAAGCTTACTTTAAGGTCTTTCGACCAGTTGACGCTTTTTTTCTGCACAGGCAATACCCATTCATCTATCGCCGTTTTATAAAATTCGTCCATAGATATACCCTCGCCAGACGGAGCGATTTTAACGGTAAAATTTACTTTTCCGTTTCCTTTAAAATGCGCCACAACTTTTTTGTAGTCAAGGTTTTTGTTCTGTTCGGGCACTGACGGCGATGATGCAAGCGGTACCGCGTCGGTCACGCTTACGTCCAAGCTTTCCGCATCGGTGTCAAACGTCATAAACATAGACTTTCCGTTCTTTGTCAAAAATACCTTGTTTCCGTCTGCCGATGCGCTCGCCTTTGTGTGCATAAACCAATACATTTCGCTTTCTTTGGGAAGGTCGATTTCGTATTTCACCGTTACACTGCGCATATTGTCGTCAACATAATATCCGACTTTTACGCTGTTTGCCTCCTCATAAAGCTTTGAAAGGTCTGCGGTTACAAATCCGCCGTAATCGTTTGCGTCATATTTTTCTATTTTTGTATATTCGCCTTTTGTCTGTCCGCCGTCCGCCGAAGGATTTATAACCAAAACGTTATGTCCCTCTGCGCGCATACGGTACAAATCCCACCATTTATATCCGAGAACCTGCTGGAGGTTGTAGTCATCTCTGCCAATATCCTCCGCCCAGCGCTCGCCGAGCATATCGAGAACAAACGTTCCCGTGTCAAGATGCGCGTGGTAGCCTGACGATTTTCCGAAATGCGTTGAGAAATAAAGCGTATCGGATTTCGGATTCGGGTTTTCTCTTATGGTTAGAATTTCATCGCCCGGCGCATATGCGATGTGACTGCCCTCTGTTTCGGTGTCAAACGGCGTATATGCGATAACGTCCATTGCTCTTACCGAAGTTGTTCCGCTCAAAATATCGTCAACCCTGACGCTCTGCAAAAGCGGATTGTTACAAATTCTCGATATAACGTTATATGCCTCGTACGAAATTTTTCCCGTCGCGTCCATATCGCCCACGGGGTTTGCACCGCCCGGTCCTATAACCGCCATAACGGCATACTGCATATTGTCAAAGCCCTTGGCGGTGTCAAGACCGTAATAGCTTCCGCACATTTCTTTCATTGCAAGCATTGCCGACGCCATATAAACAAAGGCGTAATCCCAGTAGCCCACACCCTCGGGCCAGCCTCCTCCCGGCGCTACAAGCGCAAGAGGATATTCATATGCGCGTATGCACTTTTCCATAATGTCAAAGCAATAGTCGGGGTCGTATTCCGCAAGCGCCGCCGCCTCGAAAAACGGTCCTGTCGAGCTTACGGCGCACATATTTGAAATCCATTTAAAGTTTGCGTCGTCCGCAATTCCCGCTCTGCCCGAAAGACGTCCGTAATATCCCTTTGCAAAGGGCTTTAACGAATGGTTCATCATTCTTTCGGAAAGATAATCTCTCTGCTCCGGTGTAAGTCCGTTGTAAAGCCAGTCAAAGCCTATACCAAGCGTAACCGCCCAGTCGGACGCAAAAAGCATACCCGATTCGTCATAGTCGGGGAATTTTGTAATTGCATAAAGCTCGTCATATCCGCGCTTTAAGTATTTTTCGTCACCCGTATAATTATAGGCAAAGCCGAGCGCCATAATAATACTTCTGTCGGTGGTCATTCTCGTTTTGTCACCGTATCGGTATGTAGCAACCTCCTTTGTCAAAAGATAGTCGGCATATTCGATATACTTTTCTATAACCTGCCTATACTTTTCGTCCTTTTCGGCAAGCGCTTTAATTTCTTTAATCTTGCTGTCGTTTATCATAATGCGCGGGTGAACGTCAAGACTGCCGATTGTTTTAATCATATCGTCTTTAAGCGTCTGCGCGCTCGGACGTTCGTAATTCAAAAACCAACTTATAAAGTCAAGGTCGTTTAAAATCGTGTATTTTGTCAAAACGCGCTCGGACGGATACAGCCAATCCTCCGCGCCTTTAAAGCTAACCTGTTTGTCGCTGATTATGATAACTCCCGTCTGCTCGTGATAAAAGCTTTCCTTTCCGAGCATATCTTTTGCAAAGCTCATAACGGGAATATATACCTCGCCGTCCTTTGAAACCGAAGTATAATTTTCAAGTTCCTTTTCGCCGTTGTATATTTTTCCGTCTTTATTCTCCAAACCGAACGCACGGCACAAAGAGTTTATTCCTATGTAAAAATCACCGTTTTCAAAATACGGCTCAACGTCCATTTTTGTTTTTTCGCCGTTTGCGTACATAAGAGAATTGTTTATGTTGAACGCAGCCTTATCGCTCAAAAATGCCCTCTCCTGCGACTCGTCCGAATATATGCTCGTAGGTGTGTCAACTCCGTTTTCGAACGGTTTTACAAGTCCCGTGACGGTAAAATTGTCTATATCCATTTTTCCCTTGTCCGAGCCTTGCGCAAGCTGAATACGCACCCTTGAGAGCGTTTCAAACTCGTCGGAAAGCGCAAGCGTTTTTACAAGTTTTCCGTCGATATAAACATCTGCGGTTTTCTTTTCAAGATTAAGCGCAACCTTAAGGTTAAACCACTTGCCCTTTTCAATAAGATTTGCCATAACGGTTGCGTCCAGAAACTTTATCGCACCGCCGTTCTGCACAATGGCTATCGACTGCGCAAGGTTTGCAAACGGCGACGCCATATCTATAATCATAGGCATATAAATCGTATTTGACCATTCGTCAATTTTAAAGTCGCCGTCAATAAGAAAATAGCTGTATTTTCTCGGACTGAGTTTTTCGTCGTTCTGCCTGAATGACGAAAATTTTGTGATTTTAACGTTAAACATAATCTGATTTGTATTTTTCTTTTCAATATGAATATAATTATTCTTCCTGTTCGGATTATACAAATCAAGACGTCCGCACTCAACTATGTTGCCGTTGTCGGTATATTCCGCATTCGCGTAAGTGCCTTTGCTGTAATCGGCATTTGTACTGTCAAAGAATGTGCGGTCACCCACGTCGTTATTGACATACACACCGTCGTACTTTTCCGGGTTGTATTCCTTTTTCGGAAAATTCTTTTTCGGTGCAGACGCAAAATATATGCGGAAATTATCCACCGTCAGTTCTTCTTTATATGATTTTTGCGCAAACACTACGTCGCCGTAGGTTATTTCGCCGGGCAGACGGCTATTTTGCAAAATCATATCACCGTTATAGTAAACGTCGTAGTATCCGCTTGTATGTACTGAAAATGCGAGCTTCACATTTTTATCTGCACCGATTGAAAACAGTTTTGAGCCGTAATAATTTTTTACTGTTCCCTTTTCTATCGAAATAAGCGGTAAAACATTTTTATCGTTCGGCGAAATACCGAATTCAACAAAAGTTGACGCGCTTAAATCTTTTATTTCAATCTCCGCAACATAGTCTTTTACAAAGTCGATTTTTCGCTCTTTCAAAAACTTCACGCTGTCGGACGGGAGCATACAAAGCGCTTTGTCATTTGTTGATATATCAACGATTTTACCGAGTCCGCCCCTTATAACAACCTGGTCGCCCGTGGGATAATCCTCGTATGTTTCATTTAAAATGATATCGCTTTCCGAAACCGCGTCACTTCTGCTTTGCAGAACCGAAAAACTTCCGCTTGCAAAAACAGTTGAATTTGCAAGAATTGATACCGCGGCAATAAAGGCAGTAAATCTTAATTTATTTGTCATAGCACTCTAACCTCCCTTATTCGTAGATAAACACATCGTAGCCGATATCGCTTGCGGTTCGTATTACCGCAAAATCAGCCGCCGCGCCCATACCTTTTGATGTATGAATACCGCCGATATCAGTCGGGGTAATCGTGTTGTCCTTTTTGCAGTAACGTAAGATTTTCACGCTCGTCGACAAAGGTATAATATTTGCCTCGGACGGGAGTGTATCGGTCGAATTTATGGGAGTATCCGAAACAATAAGCGTATTTACGCCCGTTGAATAAACATAACCGAAAATATACGAAAATCCCGTTGCGAAAACATTCTTCTGTCCGCTGCTTTTTGCGTCTATTATAATTTCACTGCCCGATGCGTCAACGTCGGGTGTGAGCATTTCTATAACATTGTCCTTGCCGAGTCTTACACGCATAACATCGCCTTTTGAAACGGTTTTTCCGCTGCTTTTTTCAAGGCTGATACCGTCGTCAACGTCGTAACACACAAGCGCTCCGCTCCTCCAGCAATAGAGCTTTTTAATCATATCGCCGTCAGCATTGAGTCCGTTTGTCACTCTGTCAACCATAACGCTGGCGTGCTGCGAACCCCATTTTGTTTTAACGTCCTCTGTTCTGAACACAACCGCGCCTGCCGTTCCGTCGTCGGCAATGTCATAAATCTCGGCGGTGTATTTTGTATTGTTTATCAAATCGCCTTTGAAGATAACACACAAATCTTCTTCGTTACCGCTGTAGGTTTTCGGTGCATAAAACATTGCCGCACCCGAAACGTTTGCCTTGGGAACAAGCACCTCGGGCGAAGAACGGTAGTAAAGCGTGTCGGAATAGACATATTTTACAAGCGTATCGTTTTCGTTTCGCGATATACCGTCCGCATAGGATACGGGAGTATCAATATACTTAATATTTCCCGCACTGTCCGTTTTGTATTTTATAAGAGAATACGGATATCCTGTTTCGTTAAGCTTCTCTTTAAGCTTGCCTTTTTTAGTTTTTACATTGTCAAGATATACATCGTCCGCAATGTCAAATGAAACAAAATCTCCGCTTGCCGTTAAAATTCTGGCATATACCGCGTCTTTTGACTTTCCGTCGTCAAAATCGGCATAAACAAGATAGCCGTATTTATATCCTTTCGGCGAATCTTTTAACATCACAATTTTTCCGTCAACTCCCACAGCAAATGTTGCGGTGTTTCCCAGCGAAACTTTTTTGCCTATGATATCCTCAAAGTTTTTTACAGTGCTGTATTCCGTGCCGTTTACAACAATCTTTTTGTCGCCCGGTGCATATTCTTCAACAACACCGCTTATCTCATCGGTGCAGATTATAAGCGTTACAAGCTCTTTATCGTCCGATATTTTAAATGCAGTAATGTCGCCCTCTTTTAAAACGGACGCATCAGCAAAATTTCCGTCCGCGTCAAAGCAGAAAAATTTTCCCTCGGGCAATATGTCAACCTTGCCGTATCCTTCAAGACCTATAACACCGCTTGAATAATCGGCGCTTGCAACCTTATAGTATTTGTAATTGTTCACAAACATAACGTCATATCTGCCGTTTGCGTTGTTGTCAACAAGCCTGATTTCGCAAAAATCGCCGTCGAATGCGTCTGCCGGCAAAAGGTTCACGCGTCTGCCGTTGTATATGTAAACAACCGTCTGTTCGAGCGTCGCTCTTTTTTCTTTGCCGTCCGCCTCATATTTAAAAACATTTCCCGAAATCTCGTCAAAATCCTCGGCATCAACCGTAAATTCCGTGTTATTATACGGCAAAACGGCAATAATCTTGTTTCGTCCGCCGTTGCTGTCCTTGTAGTATGCCTTAACATTAAGACCGAGAAAATCCTCGCTCATAAGGTCACTGTCGTACACCGTTCCGTTTACCGCGATTATGTTATCCTCACGGATTGAACCGTTCAAAACAAGCGAACTGTACGACGTTTCGGTAACAACGCCCTCAACCTCATAAACATCAAAAAACTTTTCAAGGTTTGTTTCTTTATTTCTTTTGTAGTTGTATTTTACCTTGTTTTCGTCGGTGATTTTTAAGGTGTCCTGCTCTATCGCTTTTCCGAAAAGATAGTTATACACAAGAGTTTTAACGTTTTCGGTTGTAAGTGTTCCGTCCTCGCGCGCATTGACGCCGTTTAACAATCCGTTGCCCGACGCGTATTTTAAAAATCCGCCGGGATAACCGCCGTTTTGCTCTGCAATTTTGTCATAACCGAACGCACAGGACAAAATTTTTACCGCCTCGGGCAAGGTTATGATGTTCTCGGCAAAGAATTTTTTGCCGTCCGAAACAAACCCATATGCCGCCGCGGTGTTTATGTACGGCGAATATACGTCGCCGTCCGACACGTCTTCAAACGAAATATACTTGTCGTTTATAATTTCGCACTCCATCATTTTTACGGTATCGCACACAAACTTTCCTCTTGTGACACCTGCACCGTCCTCGCCGTCAAAAATACCGTCCTCCAAAAAACTGCTTAAAAATTCCGACTTTTCAAGATAGTCATAATCGGTTGAGGCGATTGCCGAAAGTGTACCGAAACAAATTGCCAGCACCGTTAAAACCGAAATTATTTTCTTTATCATTCGCCTCTCACCTCCGTTTGCAGATAATTAAAACTTCTGTCAAATATTGCCGCCGCCTCGGCTCTTGTAAGATTGCCTTTAGGCGAGAACAAACCGTCATTACCGCCGAAAATACCCATTTTGCTCAAAAATTCCACCTTGTCTTTTGCGTAATCCGCAATGTCGGCATAATCGCTGTAATTTACTTCTTTGTCCGAATTTTCACTGATTTTTTTAAGCTCGAATGCTCGGCAGAGTATCACCGCCGCGTCCTCGCGCGATATTGCATTGTCGGGCATAAACATATCGCCGTTTCCCATAACAAGCCCAATCACCGACGCGGACGAAATGTAATTTCTGCACCAGTGCGTTTCGGGAACGTCCGAAAATTCTGCCGTTCCGTTTGTGTTTTCACCGAGAATACACATCATAATTTTCACAAACTCCGCACGCGTAACGTTGTTTTCGGGACGGAACGTGCCATCGTCATAACCCAAAATTATATTCTTTTCCGCGAGCGAATTTATGCTGTCTTTCGCCCAGTGCGACAAAACATCTTTAAATCTATCGTTTTCCACACTCGGAATAGGTTTGGACGGCGCAACGCTGATACCGCCTCTTCCGCCTCCCGACGACGAACCGCCTCCCGACGAACCGCCTTTTTTGCCGTCATCGGGCATTTCGCCCAAAACCTGTGTCACGCACCTGTCAAACGACTTGTTTATGTCGCTCAAGCCGTAGCAGTTTGTGCGCTCGGCAAACATTTTTTCAAAAACTTTTTCCTCATAATATTCATTGTTAATTTTTGCATAATCACCGCCCGATAAAGCCAACGGATTTATGCTTACAAACACAGCTTTAAGGTCGGGCGCGGTTTTTGCGTTTGCATATTCACATACCGAAAGCGCATTGTTAAATGCCTCGCCGAAGCTTTTAACCTCCGTACCGTGGGCAAAAATTCTTTGCAGAGCCGTCTTTTGAACGTCGGTGAGATTTGTATATTTTGTAATATAATCGTCATCGAGATACGACGAATATTCCGACAAAAATTCGGCAAATGTAAGCTTATTCTGCTTTACATATCCAAGTCCCTCACTAATCATATACGCGCTTTTAAACGTATCCGAATTATAAAGCGTTTCGGGGCGCATATCAAATATAATTTCGCCCATATATGCAAAATCTTTGTCTGCGTTTCCGTCGTCAAAACCGAATTCGTTTTTGTTGTTTTTTATGTAATTTTCAACCTCATTTGCCGATTTTGCCGTGTTGATTTTATTTTCCACAAAATCAACCAGCCTATCGGCATTTGTGGTGATAAGATATCCCGTTTCGCGTGCAAAATCGGTGCTTAACGTGTATACAAAACGTCTGTTTGAATATTTATCCGCAAGCTTTGCCGAATAATTAACATTTCCGTTTTCGTCACTTAAAATGTTAAGATAAAGCATATCCGCGTCGGAATAAATCTCCTGCGCGAAAAAGTTTATATTCTTCTTTTTGCCATCGGGAAGCTTGCCGTTTATGCCAAGCTCCTGCGTGTCCGCGTTGTACGAAACGGTCAGTCCCGAGGACGGATATGTTTTGTTTAAATCCGCCTTGTCAAGCAGACTGAAATATTTATATACACCGTCATTAGATGTGCAAAATGCAGTGTAGCCCGTTTTAACAGGCTCGCCGTCCGCAAGCAAGGTTTCAAACGTATCGTCGGTGTATATTTTCACCGTGCCGTTTTTAATTTTTATGCTGTTCGCAGTGTCACCGCCGTTAAACAAAACAACATCATACACCGCATTGCTTAATTCTGGAATGTTCACACTTTCGGGCGCGCTTTCGCAAAGATAAACCGAAAGATTGTCGAAATAAACATTTCCCGTATGTTTAAAGCAAACATCGCCGTCGGATACCGAAATTTCAGCCGATACACCGTCCGCAATTTTTCTGCCGTTAAGGTATACGGTCAAAAGGTTGTTTTCCGTATCATAAACGCACAAAATACTGTTCCATTCACCGTATGCAAAACCGTCGGTAATTTTCGCAGTATCGCCTATACTTATTTCCTCCAAAATCTCCTCGGGCGCAAAATCAACGCTTGCGATGAAATATTTCATACCGCTCTCAATGCCCGAAAAATGTGCTTTTGTTTCGGTCAAAATGCCAAGCGCGTCGGCATAAGACGAAATATTGTCCGCGTCAAAACCGAGAACACCGCCCGTTTTCGAAACGCCCGAAAAGCTTTCGCCGGTTTTGTCGGCGATTAAATTTACCCAGCTTGTGTTTATGTTGTAAACGCGCTTGCGCTTTTCGGCTGAACTTACAACCACAAGCGACTGACCGTTTTCAAGAATATCAGCGCTATCCGACGCGTCCTCTTTTTTAAGCTTGCCGGCGGGCATAACCAAAGCGGTTATGCCGTCGTCGGTACTGTTTATTCTTTCGAGAAGCTCCGAAACCGTAAACGGCAGACCTTTTGTGTAAAGCTCACAGCCATCTATGGTGAAACTGTCCTCTTCGCGCTCGTCTTTTACATATGAAGTGTCGGGCACGTCATTTGTTGCATATGTGTCTATCTGACCCCAAAAAAGCGTTCCTCCGCCCTCAATGCAGTCAAATATAAGCCTGATGTCAACATCGCCCGAACCGTTATCAACAAAATAGGAAGATGAAGAATCTGCCAAATTGCCGTTTACATATGCGTCAACGCTATAATATGCGCGTGCGCTTGTGCTTGTGTTTTCGTTATATTCGCATACAAATCTTATATCGTTCCAGTGCCCCGCCGTCCAGCCCGACTGCGCGTCAAGCTTTTTGGAAACAACGCCGTTTGAGCTTCTGCCGAGATACAGCGCGGTGATATTTTCGTCGGGTTTAACCTGCGCCTCAACAATAAGATATTTGTAGTCCTGCGCAAGCTTTCGTCCGCCGTCTGTAGTGCCGACAGAAAACCTTTTACTTGTAAAAACCGAAACATAGTCTGTTTTCTTTGTTGTTACTTTCATTGCGAGCGGTGCGGAGGTTGTAACCTGGTTATACGAATACACACCGATATAAACCTTATGCTCGTCTGCCGCATAAACTGTAGGAAACAAAGAAAGGCACAATGCGAATGTGATTATATAAGCAATGAATTTTTTTATGTTTTGCAAATTCATCTCTCCCTTATCATAGATTTGTGTTACTCTGCTGTTGAAGCACTGCTTACAGGTTTAAGAATTTGTGTGCTGCAGAGCGGTGCAAAACTCGTGTTGTTCCACAAAAATGTTTTAACAGTTGACATATTTTCAGCTTTTGTAAAATCAATACTTGCAAATGCTCCTGCCGTAACATCCTGTGCCTGTGCGCTTAAAAGAGCGCAGTCCGCGTCATACTGCGCAAGATATACTTTCCCGCCGTCTTTTGCATATGCGGTTACTTTTAAGGTTTTTGTATCGTCAATGTTTGTGTATCCGTCACTGTAATTCTGTTTTACGCTGCTGATTGCGTCACCGCTTAAAACAACCACAGGTTTGTCAAGATTTATTGTGTATTGTGTTTTGATACCTGTTTCAGTATTCTTAACAATCAAACTGTCGCCGTCTTTTATTTCAACTGTATCAACAGCAAGATCAGCTTGAGCAAACTTACCTTCCGGCATAACCTTTGCCGCGCCGTGAGTTATTGAATCACACAAATCTTTAACAGTTGAAACACCTTTTTTTACATATATATTTCCGCCGTCCATTGCATAGCTTTCGCCAATGACCTTTTCCGCGGATGCAAAACCGGGGCTGTCGTTAGTTGCATAAGTTTTTATTGTTCCCAAATACGCTACCGGCGCAACGTTTGAATTATCACTGTCTACAACAAATCTCATATCCATATTGTTAGAGTCGTTGTTCACAAAATACATTGTACCTTGTTTTGCGAGTTTTCCGTTTATGTAAACTGAAATATAATAATTTGCCTGTGCACTGTCATTTGTACTCTGATATGTCATAACATATTTTAAGTTATTCCATTCCTTTTCGTTCCAACCCATATCAGACGTAATCTTTAGATTAGAATTGTTTATATTACAACTTGATCTGCTGATGTAAATATACTTTACATTTTCATATGGCAATACACTTATTTCGGAAACTATATACTTATAATCTTTTTCTGTTTTTGCACCTGATTTAGCACCGTTGATAGAAATTGCTTTTGAAGTTGTATAAATTGTTGAATATCTCTTTGCACCCGAGGTATTACCTTTAATTTCCCACAAACCCGTATCAACATCGCCCGTTAATTTTCCGGTAGCATTTGTATACATATTATAATCCGCCGCAAAAACGGTAGAACCTACGCACAAAACAGCTATCATAACAAACGAAATCAACTTAATAAACTTTTTCATAATTTTCAAACTCCTTTAAAATATAATAACAAGATGTCTGAACAAAACTGATTACTGCCGTTTAAACTCACTCATTTCAGAGTACGGCATAAGATTATCGCTCCACAGCATTATTTTGGTTGTATCTCCTCCTTTTTTAACTGTAAAACAGTTTATTTTTCCTTGCTCCGTCTTTTGAATTTCTGCGTTCGTCATTCCGTTTTCACCATAGTCCGCTATATAAACCGCCGACTCATTTTCGCCATAAACAATGACGCACGCATTTTCATCTGTTTCATCAAGCCGTATAAGTTTGTCCTTATAAAGCTTTTTTATAATAAAACGTTTAAATCCATCGTTTTCACAAAGCGCGTAATCTCCCTCAAATACGCACTCGTCCGCGCCTTTGGTGTTTCCGAACCCGTCGGTCACGGTATAGGCACCGTCAAATATGCTTTCAAGTTCCGACACCTTTACATCTTCGGGCGCGTACAGTGTTAAATCCGAAAAATTTAATGCCGTTTTATCTGAAATTTTAAATCCATTTCCGTTTGACGTTTCGTTCAGAAACCAAAACATCTGCGCGTTTTTCAAATATCCGCTCGTCCCGGCTTTTCCGAACATCATAAGCCTTATTTTTGAATAGCTTTTGTCAATTCCGAGTTTATCGAAATATTTATCGGAAATAAGAACACCGTTAACATAAAACTCGACCGTGTGAGTGCGCTTGTTAAACGCAAGCCGAACGTCATTCCATTTGTTAAGGCTGACTTTTCCGTTTAAAACATACGCTCTGTCCGATATTTCCGCGCCAAGCTCCGACATAAACTGCAAGCCCGAAATGTTTTTGCTGTATACTTTCATTTTAAGCTCAATTCCATCGAAAAACTCTGCAAACGGAATTTCAAAATAATATTCGGCATTTGAATAATTATTTTTGTTTTCCAGCCTCAACGAGCTTGGAACGCCGTTGTTTTCCGCTATATCATACGACGCATTTTTGATGTTTTCAAATATTTTTTCATCTGTCAAATCCAGCGCTTTATTCAAAAACAAACCGTCGTCACGCATAAATTTTACGTCAAACGTGTAAACTCCGTTTTCGTTTTCAACAACCGCTATATTGCCGCCGCAAAGCAAATCACCACTGCTTTTAAGGCTTGCAAACGTGCCGTCCTCATATATCTTTACCGAGGAATTTTCAAATGTGACGTCGCCTGTCTTTGTGCCGTTTTCAACGTATATACCGCTCAAAAACATTTTGCCGCCGTTTTTGATAACGGGATATATATTTCCGTACGGATTTTGCTCCGACGAAAAGTATTTGTATCGGCTTATATACATTTGCAGAAGTTCCGCTTTATTTACGCCGTTGAACGCAACACGCAGGTTTGCAAAATCAACCGCATTTTTGCACGGCACTCTGTCGAGCATTTTAACGCCGTTGACATAAAATGTTGCATAGCCGTATCCGCAGTATTCATCGCCCTGCTCATAAATTGCGCGCAGACTGTTAAGTCTGTTTTCGCGCCAGCCGTCTTTAAGCTTTTCCGACACATTCGACGCTCCTTTTGTCTGGAGCGTTATCGACTCAAGACCGCCGAGCGGAACAAAGTATAAATCGGCAAAAATATATTTTTTCGACGTATGCTTTGTGACGTCACAGGTTATATAAAGCTTATTTCCTCTGTCTTTGTCCTGACCGTGAGCAAGCTGGCACTCGACATCGGTTCCGCAGATGTTTTGATGAAACACCGCGTCCGAGAATGTTGTGCCGAGTTTTCCCTCTTTAATAAGCGCTATGCCGTCTGCGCCGAGCGCGGTTGAAAACACCGAAAGTGCAATGAGAAAAATCAACACCGAAAGTTTTTTACGCATATCTTATCCCTTCACCGCGCCGAGCATAATGCCTTTTTCAAAATACTTCTGAATAAACGGATATACGCACAAAATCGGGATTGTCGCAACCATAATTATTGCATACTGCACCGTTTCGGCAATTCGCTCTCCGCGTGTGCTGTTCAAATCGTCCGCAACCTCGTTTCCTGAGTTTTCGAGAAGTATTTGCCTTAAAACAAGCTGGAGCGGAAATTTCTTCGGCGTCTGAAGATATATCTGAGCGTTAAACCAGTCGTTCCAGTGAGCAACCGCGTAATAAAGCGTTATAACCGCAAGGCTTGCTTTTGCAAGCGGAATAACAATCTGAAAAAGCGTTCTCCACGGACCTGCGCCGTCAAGCTCCGCCGATTCTATAAGGCTTTCGGGGATTGTTGCAAATCCCGCTTTCAGCACAATGAGGTTGTATGCGGAAATTGCCGTCGGAATTATAACCGCGAAAATTTTGTCATACAGACCCAAGTTGTTTACAAGAAGGAAACTCGGAACAAGTCCGCCGTTGAAATACATTGTAAACACTATCATCGGCATAAGAATTTTGTTAAGCACCATTTTGCGTGTGAGAAAATATGCCGCCATTGATGTGAGAAGCATATTTACCGCTGTGCCGACAACCACAATAAATATTGTGTTGAGGTATCCTGTGCCGATATTCGGGTTTGTTAAAACCGTTTTATATGCCGCAAGCGAAAAGCCGAGCGGTTTCCACACAAATCCCACATTTCCCATAACTTTATCCGACTCGCTTATTGAAATCAAAAAGCAGTAGATAATCGGATAAAGTGACAGAATTGCCACAAGTGCGAGCAAAACGGCGTTTATTACAACAAATATTTTTCTTGATACTGTATCTTTTTCCAATTTGCCCACCTCCTAAAACAATCCGTCCTGGCCAAGCTTTTTGGTAAGCCTGTTTGCGGACAAAAGCAATATAACATTTAAAATTGAGTTGAAAAGGTTGATTGCGGTACTGTAACTCCAGCTGAATTCCTGCAAACCTTTTCGGTATACGTAACTTGAAATTACATCAGCCGTTGAGTATATGTTCGGGTTATACAAAAGGATAACTTTCTGATAACCGACCGTCAAAAGCTGACCTACTTTCATAATGAAAAGTATCGAAATTGTCATTGCAATGCCGGGCAGTGTGACGTGCCAAACGCGTCTTAATCTGTTTGCGCCGTCGATTGACGCCGCCTCGTAGAGCTGACCGTCAATTCCGCTCATTGCCGCGATAAATATTATTGAGTTCCAGCCGAGATGCTGCCACGTTGCGGATAATACGTGTATTGCCGGATAATATTTTGCAGCCGACAAAAGCGATGTTTTTTCCATTCCGAAAAGCGAAAGAAACCAAGTGAT
Organism: Qingrenia yutianensis; assembly: GCF_014385105.1. Lineage (NCBI taxonomy): Bacteria > Bacillati > Bacillota > Clostridia > Eubacteriales > Oscillospiraceae > Qingrenia > Qingrenia yutianensis. Next base: position 42,882 of record NZ_JACRTE010000010.1, read on the forward strand.
TATTCCCGTGTCGCTTGTAAACTGCTTAATCATACCGCAAACAACAACAAGCGAAATAAAATGCGGAATATACGAAAGCGACTGAACTGTTCTTTTGAACGCTTTTCCGTTTACTTCGTTAAGCATAAGTGCTAAGATTATGCTCAGCGGGAAGTTTAACACGAGGTCGGATATGCTTAAGCGCAGTGTGTTTTTGATAAGGCGCCAAAAGTATATATCTTTAAAAAAGTTTTTAAAATGAGTAAATCCGACCCACGGACTGCCCAAAAATCCTTTTATCGGCATATAGTTTTTGAATGCTATAATCGCACCGTACATAGGATAATAGCAAAAAATCAAAAAGTATGCAACGACCGGGATAACCATAAGATACATTGAAGGTTTTTTTCGTATATCTTCCGCAAGGAGCGAAAAATAACCTTTCTCTCTGTATTTTCCGATGTCTGTATTTTTACTGAAAGGTTTCATCAAAATCCCCCTAACTATCTCTTTGTATATCGGTCATATGCCGACTGGTACGCATCAAGAATGTCCTGTGCGCCGTTTCCTTTCATATTTTCAATATATTTGTCAAAATTTGAAAGCGGTTCTTCGCCCGATATAAATTTATAAAGCATTTCTTCCTGATAGGTTTTAACGGTATTAACCTTTTCGCTGATAACCGCCTGCTCCGACGCGTCGAAGAACAAAGGCGGAAGCTCGTGACCATCTCCGTCGTAATCCGACCAGATTTTGAGCGCGGCTCTCTGCTGAGGATACTGCGCATACTGTTCGAGATAGCGGTAGTCTTTTATGAACGGACCCGATGTTGTTGCCGAACGGGTGTATCTGTCGAGCATAGATTTAACTGTTGCGCCGTCGGGATTTTTCATAACAAGGTCGGTATATGTGGGATAGCCGTCAATAATGTTGTACGACTCGCCCTCAATACCGAAAGCATATGTATATGCACCTTTTTGCGTGTAACCGTAGTTGAGCCATTTTGCCGCAAGTTCAACATCTTTGCACGCGGTTGTAATTGCCGCGCCCATCTGGGTTGACGATTGAGCATTTTTCTTTGCAACATTGCACTTTTCGCCTTTGTTCATTACAGGATAAGGCGCCGCAACAACGTCAAACTTCTTGTCGTCGTGTTCCATATTGAGATAGGTTCCCATTGTTGAACCCTGCGAGCCGAACTGCGCGCCCGACTTTCCGCTTAAAAAGTTGCTCGACGCTGTCTGTCCGTCAAGTGTGCTGAAGTTTTTATCCAAAAGTCCTTCATCGCGCCATTTAACCATAAGCTCAAGAAAATCTTTGTAGTTTTGCTCAAAATATCCGTTTTTAACCTTGCCGTTGTCAACATAATAGTTGAGCTTTATTCCGTATGCGCCCGTAAAGTTTCCGTCCTGGAAGGTCTGGAGAATAGGCGTGAGCGGAGCAGATGCACCTTTCTTTTCCTTAAACGCCGTAAGAACGGTGTACCACTCGTCAATCGTTTCGGGAACGTCAAGCTTTAATTCGTCCAGCCAGTCTTTGCGGAGTATCATTCCGGCGGTAAGCACCGAATCGGAATTCCAAAGTCCGGGGAAGTAATAGAGCGAGCCGTCATCGGTCGAGTAATACTTTTTGGCATTGTATTTATCAAGCGCGGCTTTAAAATCGGGGCAGTATTCGTCAACAATTTCGTTAAGTTTATAAATATAACCGTCGTTTATCGCCTTATCCGCACCGCCTGCAAATGTGGGCCAGCGGTACATTATAATATCGGGAAGTTTGCCCGATGCAAGCATAAGGTTAAAGCTTTCGTCCGATGTGGGGTGCATATATTCAATATGAACGCCCGTCCGTTTTTCAAGCTCCTTGCCGAGAGGCAGGTCGTTTAAATTCTGCGCGTTTTCCATAGCGTTTTTCGGAAATTCGCACCAAACGGTGAGTGTTTTGCCGGTTTTTAACGGATATTCCGTTCCGAGGTTATGGGTAATCTCATAACCCTTGCCTACTTCACTGCTTTTGCAGCCCGCAAAAGATGCGAGAATAACAGAAACGCATAGAAGCAATACAACAATCTTTTTCATAGTCAATCTCCTTTTTATCATAAAAATTTTATAACTTTGACAGCCTTAATAATTTTAACGGCAGTTTTCCGCCGCGCGGATAACCATTCTTGTCGGGTGAAGTTCGTCATCGAGAGAAACCGGCATCTCGCCTGTTCCCAAAAGTGAGTCTATGTAACATTCAAAATATGTTTTCGGGTTTTCCGATGTATCAAGCTCACCCATATTTTTGTCACCGATAATAACTCTGCTCTTTCGTCCTGCGTCCATTATTTCGGCATATCCTTTTGTGCCGAAAATTCTCACACATTCGTTGCCGTACTTGCCTATTCCCTCAACGCTGTTCATATAATTTGCAACCGCCGACGCAACTGCGCCGTTTTCCATTTTCATCATATACGACACCGCCGTGTGCAGATTTCCGTATTGCGCACCGTTGCCGAGTTTTGTCTGAACGGCGTATATTTCTTTGATTTTAAGTCCCGTGATATGCTCGGTGAAACGCATATTGTGAATACCGACCTGACGGATAAGTCCGCCGTCGATATCCTCGTTTTGCGGACGGTGTGTTCCGAGCGGATACGATTTTTGCGAATATATTTGAACGATGTCGCCTATTTTATCGCTTAAAACAAATTTTCTCAAAGCGTAATACGGCTGTTTAAATGCCGTACCTGCCATTTCGTGAAACTGTTTTCCCGTCTTTTTCGACGTTTTAAGAATACGTTCCAAATCCTCCTCGCTCATAGCGCACGGCTTTTCCGCGTAAACGTGTTTTCCGGCAAGCATACATTTCACCGCGTCGTTTGCCTGCTCGCGCCTGTTGGGCGAACAAAGCGACACAAGCTCAATTCTTTCGTCTTTAAGCATTTCTTCAAGTGTATCGTAATACGTGACGTTTTCAAGTTTTTCGGAATTGGGACAGTGACACGACGCAACAATTTCTGCGTTTATATTCGGATTTGCCAAAACTTCGCGCGTTATCTGGTGACAGCCGTTGTCATAGTACACTCCGACTTTTATTTTCCGCATTTATATTCCTCCAGCGCTTTTTTTGTAAATTCTTCTATATTAACAAAGCTTTTCGTCCTTGCAGACTCATATGCTGCCTTGACAACTATAAGTCCTTCAACGCCTTTCCATACCGAAATCGGCGCTTTTTCGCCTTTTATTACCGCCTCGGTAAATTTAACGTGTTGTTCATACGGGTTGTCAATTCTGTAAAGATTTTTGCCGGCATCGGATACGGGATAACTTTTTTCGTCACCGCTTCCGTCGTAGTCGGCAATAATTCCCTTGTACGCGTTGTCACCCGACATATAAAACTTCCCTCCGCGGTAGATTACCGTGCCCTCGTTTCCGTAAACGCAAAAACTGTTTACCTTACTGCAGTACGAACTTTCAACACAGCCGACAACGCCGTTTTCAAATTTTATAATCGTCTGCGAAGAATCGTCGCCGCCGATATGCGGGCTCATAATGTTTTCGCAGTACGCGCCGATTTCGGAAATCTTGCTTCCGAGCACCCACGACAGAATGTCGTAATCGTGAACCCCGAGCTGAATAAGCGAACCGCCTCCGGTTTTTTCAACCGAACAGCGCCAGTTTTCCGCGCTGTTTGCCGATGCGCGTCTTACAAGAGATGTTCTTGCGTGCACTGACGAAATTTTTCCGATTGCACCGCTTTCGATTATGTTTTTAATCTCAATATATGCCGACGCGGAATGTCTGCTCATATACATTCCCACCGTTTTATCGGTCTTTTTCGACTCCTCGTAAATTTCAAACGCGTCGTCAAGCGTTGATGCTATCGGCTTTTGCAAAAGTACGTTTTTGCCTGCGCGCACCGCCTTTATAAACTGCTCTTTGTGCAGATGGTTGGGTGTGCTTATGTCCACAATATCAACGTCGGAATTTATTAAATCCTCATAGTTTGTCGAATAGCGCGATGCGCCAAGCATTTGTGCAACCTCGCGCGGATTGTCCGAGTCAAGCCCGACGACAAAATCAAGACGCGCACCTTTGATTTTTGTATAAATTTCGCGGTAGTTTTTCGCCATACCTCCGCACCCTATAAGACCTATTTTAAGCTCCTTCATAGCATTTCTCCTTGTTAAAAATGTCTATTTTCCGCACCGTTTGAGATATTCATTCCAAACGTTTTCAAACCAAAGCTCCGATTTTGGAATTTCTCTTACGTCCTCGCCGAAAGCGGAAAATTCGCCGTCTTTATAGCAAACGCTCACCGTTTTGCCGTCATATTCCGCATTTGACGAAATTTCAATGTCAAACACTTCTTTTCCTTTCGGAATGTTTTCGCACACCAGCGAACCACCGCGCGTGCCGATTTTATCCGCCGAATAAAGCATTGCACAGAGCACCGCCGACGATGTCAAATACGAATCCCGAAGCTTGAACAGTGCGGTTATATCACGCACACCGCCGTTTTTGTAGTCATCAAAAAAACTACCGTAACTTTTCAAAAACTCATTTTTCAGTTCCGCCATTTTGCGCGGTATTCTTATGTACGACGCAAAATTGCTCATTTTTTCACGGCAGGTGCGCTGACGGTCGTAAATTTCGCCGTTTATCTCACCGTTGTCGGACAAACAGAATATAAAATCAAAAATATCGCTATGCCTTAAAATTATATCTTCAATATTTTTCGGCTTTTCACCGTTTTTCTTTTTATATGCTATATGCTCCGCCGCGCGCATTGAGCCGACCTGTGTTGAGTTGAGCGCCGAACCGCCCGGACGGTATACACCGAATGTTCCTGCCGCCTCGCCTGCAGCATACAATCCGTCAATGTTTGTCTGCCAGTTTTTGTCAACCGCAATACCGCCGTTGTTGTGCTGTGCGCAAACCTCAACGCGCAAATATGAATTATACAAATCTATTCCGTTTTGCGCATAAAGGTCAATCGCCTTTTTATTCATCTTTTCAAGACGTTTAATCGGCGTTTTTATAAGTGCGCCCGAATTTTTAAGATAGTTATACGCCTCGTCCGACAGACTTTCAAAACCGTTTTCAAGCGCTTTCGGCTCTTTTGTAAAGTCCATATAAACCTTGTTTTTCTTGTTTACGGTTTCGTTAAAAATGATCATATCAATTATCGACGAACCTTTTATTTTTGCACTGTCAAACGGCCACTGATAGCCCTTTTGAAAAACAAAATTCACGGTGTCGGAAGGATTTTTAAAGTAATCGTTTAAAAATTCTCTTTCGTTTCCGTCTTTGTCAACCGAAACATACCGCGGAATAACCTGCTGATATGTTCCCGAAACGTTCCAGCGGAAATCCACCGACGCCAACCCATACTGCCATTCCTGTAAATTCGACGTTTTTGCGCCTGCCTCAACCGCAAGCGATGTCATACCCGTGTGACAGCAGGGATAAACGCTATTTTGATAAATTCCGGCAGATCCGCCCGTTGCGAGAATTATATTTTCACATTCAAAAATCAAAGGACGCATATTTTTTGAATTTTTGTCAATTCCGATCGCGCCGATAATTTTGTTTTCGTCACAGATTAAGCGCACAATCAGCACATTGTCGAAAATTCTTATATCTTTGCACCGAACGCTTTTTTCGAGTGCCTCGGTCATATATTTTGACGTTAAAGGCCCTGCCGACGTTGCCCTTTTGCAAACATCGTGGTCGGTCATATATCCTGCATATTCGCCGTATTCGTTTGTGGGAAACGGCACACCCAAAATTGCAAGCTTCATAAAGCTTTTTGCCGACCCTGCCGCCTCGCAGAGCGCCGTGTCGCCGTTTACCGATTTTCCGTCAAAAAGCGTTTTCGCCATTTTGCCTATGCCGTCCTCCTCACCCGACGACATAGAAAGTTTGTAATACGTTTGCTTGTCGCTTCCCGTATTGCGCGACGTGCCCATATTAAAACCCTCGGTTGCAAGTGCAATATCGCAAACACCCAAATCGCAAAGCCAGTCGGCGGCATTAAGACCCGCACAGCCGCTGCCTATAACGAGGGTATTAAGCTTGTAAATCGGAATTTCAAAGTTTTTATACTTATACAAACAATTATAATCTTGCAATATGAAATCCTCCGTCCACATCTATTGACTGCCCGATAACATATGGCAAATCGCCCGAACAAAGCGTGTATACCGCCTTTGCTATATCCTCCGGCATACCCCATCTTTTTTGTGGGAGCAGTCCGCCGTCTATCAAAGCGTCGTATTTATCTTTAACCTTGTCGGTCATAGATGTTGAAATTATGCCCGGACGGACTTCGTTTACTATAATTCCGTCGTTTGCAAGTCTGTCCGCAAAGAGCCTTGTAATCATTGAAACACCAGCCTTTGATATGCAGTATTCCCCGCGGTTTACAGAACTTGTGTATGCCGACATAGACGAAATATTTACAATATATCCTCTTACGCCGTCTTTTAATTCCTGTTTAAGCATTGCGTTTGCCGTAAGCTGGGTTAAAAAGAGTGTTCCTTTTGTGTTGATGTTCATAACAAAATCGTAGCTTTCCTCGCTCATTTCAAGAAGGTCGGCACGCACTCTCGGCGCAACGCCCGCAACATTTACAAGAACATCTATCCGTCCGCACTTTTGAATTGCGGTGTTTATAAGATTTTCTCTGTCTGCCTTTTTAGACAAATCGCCTTTTACATAACTGAAAATTTCATTGCAGATATTAGTTTTATCGCAAATATCCATACCGACAACAAAATAGCCCTCACTCAAAAATTTTTCAGCCGCCGCGCCGCCTATTCCGCCGCAGCATCCTGTTATAATTGCTGATTTCATATTTTAATCTCCCTTTAGTTATTTATACAAAACTCTTTATAATACGGCATATATACCTCACTGTCACGGATTACGCACCCTGTAACGGTTCCTGCGCGCATAAGCTCGGTGCATTTTCCGCAGGCTATACAGCATTTTTTGTCGTCGATTTTTCCGTTTTGCACCGCGTCTTTGTAAATATTGGGATACGCAAATGCCATTCTGCCGAAGCCCTGAATTTTGCAGTAATTTTCTTTAACCGCGCCTGCCGCAAGATTAAGACTTTCTTTTCCGAAATACGAAACACCAGAGCCGATAACCGTAAGGGACGGAAATGCCGACTGAATTTCTTTAATGCAGTGATACATTCTGTCAACGCCGATAAGCGGATTCTCGGTTGCAAGATTGACTTTTGAATTGCTCGGACGGTTGACAAATGCATTAACATACGGATTTCCGATTGTTATGTCTATAAGCTTTACGCCAAGACGGTTATGCAGAATATCAATAAGCTTTTTCGGCTCGTCGAGAACGATGTTTTTTGTGCCGTCGTCCTTTACACCGAAGCCGTAGGGATATTCAAATCCGTCGTATACATTAAGGCGCGTGGTGACTATAAAATCTTTTCCCACAGCGCTTTTTGCGTTTTTAATACCGTTTACAAGGAGCCTTGTTCTGTTTTCAAAACTTCCGCCGAACTCGCCGTCACGCGTATAAGCCGAAAGCATTTCGGAGGCAAGATAGCGGTGACAGCATTTTATGTCAACACCGTCGAAACCCGCCTTTTGCGCCTCATATGCCGCCGTGCCGTAGCGTTCTTCAAGCTCTTTTAACTTATCGTCGGTTATAATTCTTGATTTATCTATCGGATTATCTTTTTCAAAAATCGGGTTGTTGTAGCCGATAATCGGTTCGGGAAATCCGTTCGGTTTTGAATATCTGCCCGAATGGGTCGCCTGCATAATCACTATCGGCGCAAACCCGTTTTCCCTCACCGCAGTATTTTTTATGTTTTCTATCATTCTTTTAAATGCGTCAATGTTGTTTTCGTTCATAAAGAGCTGACGCGGATTTGCCCTGCCCTCGCCGACTACCGCGGTTGCCTCCAGCCAGATTATTCCGGCACCGCTTTTTGCAAAACGCAGATACCGTCTTTCGGTAAGCTCGCTCGGAACTCCGCCTTTTTCTGCGTCACACCCCTCCATCGGCTGAATTGCAATTCTGTTTTTCGCAATTCCGTCACCGAAGTCTATCTCTTTTGTCAAAACACTAATATCATCGGAATACGGGATATTTTCAAGTCCCATATTTTTAGCTTTATCAAATAAATTTTCTGTCATAAACACACCCGTTTTCTGTTATAATATCAATACCAGCGCGGCGCTTCTTTGCCGTCTGTTTTTTCCGCGCCGTTTCTGTCGCGCAGATATACTTCTTTTTCAGCATCATATACCAAACCGTTATTTTCGTCGTGAGCAGGCCGTTCATTAAGACGCCACGGTTTATCGGAAGAGAACGGCGAGTCTTTCACAAACTCTTTTATTCTGCCTCTCTTTTCAAGATGCTTTAAACATTCAAAAACGCACCCTCTGCCGCCGCACTGTGCAATTACCGTGTTCGGATAATGCCCGTTCATAGCATTAAAAATCGGCACGGCTTTGAAAAATCCGTTTAAACCAAGCTCCAGCGCCTCAACCCACGACGGCTCCTGCTCGTCAATGGGAATATAAAGTCCCGGAAACTGCTTTTGCAAAAACGGTGACGATTTTTTGTTAAGTCCGTTATGGCACATCTTGCATCTTCCGAGGATAAGTTTCGCCCATTCGAGATTATTTCCGAAAAATTCCATTTCTACCTTTTCGTCTTTTGAAAGTGCGTCGGCAGGACAACCGCGCACGCACGATTTGCATTTGTCGCAGATTTTTCCGACCGATATGGGATCGGACTCAATTTCGGCGTCGGTTAAAACAATGCCTATTCTCTGACGAGGTCCGAATTCGGGACTTAAAAATACTTTTGAATATCCAAGTTCTCCCAATCCTGCCGCCATTGCCGCAATTCGAACGCTTATGCTTATTTCTCTCGGCGGTTTGTCGGGCGACGCTTTCGGCCCGCGCGGACCTTTTTCCGGAAGCGTTGCGCTTGACGGAAGGTGCATTGCCTCATAACCGCTTTTTTCTATGTAATTTGCAAGTTTATATCCCTCTGCCTGGATGGCGGTGTTAAGCCCGAGATAAGAATACGCGTTGTATGAAAGATAATTTGTTCCCTCATCAATGCCGTGATACGGTCCGCGCAGTATTCTTTTTAAAAACACGATAACCGTTTTTGCGTTTGGCATTACCGTTAACGGATGCATAAATTTCGGCGCTTTTTCAAAACGGTCAACAGAGGCAAATCCAACCTTGTCTATATTGAGGTTTTCTTTTACGTAATCTCTTATTGTCTGTGCGTCAAGCATCGTTTTCACCCCTGTACTTATTTTTGAATTTGTATTTCAAAAGACCTTTATCTTCAAGATGTGCCATACACGCTCTTCCGCACAAGGCAAGCGTTCTGTCGCCCTCTGCGCTCGCCCAAAACGAGTTGGGCAAAACTCCGCTTTTGCAGTTTTTGCAAAACGCCTTATCGCGCTTGTATATTTCAACATCAAATCCCTCACGGTCAATCTTTTCTGTTTCGCTTGCCGTCAGAGCGCCGGTGTAGCATTTTTTTGCACACTCTCCGCAATCGTCGCAAATACTTTTTTCAAGTATCTTATCGCCCTCAAATTCAGCATTCGTCAAAATCATTGTAAACTGCTGACGCGTTCCGAATTCGGGTGTAAGAAAAATTCCGCATTTACCGAACTGTCCGAGCCCTGCAAGATGTGCCGCAAGATATCCGTCGGGAACAACGTCGGGCGCAGGCGCTCCCTCTTTAACCCGAACGCCCTGAGAACGCATTTCGAGAGGATAATTGTAAAGCGGAACAACGTCGTATCCTCTGTTTTCAAGCTGTGTGCAGATGTTATATGTAATTTCTATGGTCAGCGACGAATCCAAAAATCCGCCCCGTGTATAAGCCGTCGCCCAGTCGGAATGGCTCTCCGCACCGCGCGTCCAGCCTCTCGGAATACTGTGCATAAGCACAAGAACGCTCTTTATGCTCGGCAAAATATGCTTAGGATTGCCCTCTTCTTTAATATTTTCAAATCTTTCAATCGGTGCAACGCCAACTTTGTCTGCGCCGTATTTTTCACAAATTTCGTTTAATTCTTCTCTGCTTATCATTGAGATTTCTCCATTCGGAATTTATTGACAAATCTGTCTTTCATCACGGTGTTTTCAAGATGTGCAACGCACGCCCTTCCGCACGCCGACGAAATTCTCGACGGTTCGATATCGGCATTCATAGCCTTTGCTCCGCGATTTAAAATATTAAAATCACCGTCATCAAGATATTGATTGCTTAATGCGCCGTATGTGCACACAAAACATTTTTCCACGCAAAGCTTGTTCCAGCTCACTGTTTTTCCGCCTATTTTCTGCACTGCGGTTTCGGTTGTGCTTATCGCACCGTACGGACAAGCCTTTGCACATTCTCCGCAGTTGTCGCAAATGCTTTTTTCGCTTATTTCGTCCGGCTCAATTTCGGCATCGGTCAAAATAACCGCAAAATACTGTCTTACGCCGTAGCGTTCGGTTAAGAAAAACTTGCCTGCGCCTATTTCGCCGAGACCTGCGGCGTACGCGGCATATTCAAAAAACAAAACCGTATTCTCCACAGCTTTTTCGACATCCCCTTTAAAAAGCGAAGGAGGAATTTTTGTAAGACAAACCGCCTCATATCCGTACTTTTGCTCAAAAAGTCTGCTGAATTTATATGTAACCGCCGGTATTACCATAGGATTTACGGGACTGCCGGCATTAACCGCGCCCCAGTTTGTGCCCTCTTCAACTCCGCGAAGTGCACCGCGGTTTACCGAGAAACCCATAACTATCACCGATTTTACGTCATTTTTCAGTTCTTTAAGTTTAAATTTGTCGCCGTCCTCCAAAAATCTTTCAATCGGCGCCGCTCCGAAAAGCTCCGCTCCGCATTTTACGGCAAGCTCCTTTATTTCGCTGTTGGAAATCAATGTATTTTCCCCCGTTTCGCAATACTATCCTAATTTAATTTTATTTTACAATATTTCGCCTTTTTCTTCTCGTACTTTTTTTGGTATGTTAATATGTAAAATTTAAGATGAATAATTTGGAAATAAAAACAAAGGAATTGGTTTTTACATATCATAAAAACCAATTCCCTTGATAAATACAAATATTTTCATAAATTTGCATAAAATTTTACATATAAAAATTTAAAACCGCAGACGGTTTAAGTTATTCGCCGTCTGCGGTATATATCTTTCTGAACTGCGACGGTGTAAGACCGAATGTTTCCTTAAACCGTCTTATAAAATTGTTAACGTCGGCAAACCCTGCCGAATACGCAATGTCGATTATCGACTCACTGCTGTGAGTGAGCTTGCGCGACGCGGCATTGAGCCTCAACTGCATAAGACATTTTTTCGGGCTTTGCCCCACGTACTGCTTAAAACACGACGAAAAATACGGCGCCGAAATGTGGAACTGCTGTGAAATATCGCGTATGCGCAGATTTTCGCTGAAATGGTCGTCGAGAAAACTCTGAACCTTGAAAATCAGCCTTACGATATTTATGTCGTCATCGCTGTTGTAAAGCAAATCGCCCTTTTGCTTGCGCAGTGCGAGAATTAAGATATGCTCCACGAGCATAAGCTGAACTCTTTCGGAATATTCGTCATTATTTCCGGCCTGTACCTCTTTTATAATCATTTCGATAAAGTTTTTTATAATTCCCTGCTCATTAAAATGCAGACAAAACCTGAAATCGGAGGTGCGTTTTTTGAAAATACCGAGAAGATTAAGGTCAGTGATTTTCTTTTCCAAAACGTCGGGCGAAAGCATCAGAACATACCGTTTATACGGCGTTTTCAGCACTTTGGTGTAGTGCGACTCGTATGTATTTAAGAAAATAACATCGCCCTTTTGCGCAATAATCGCCTTGTTGTTTACAGTAATTTCAATCATTCCGTCGGTAACAAACAGTATTTCGTATTCCTCGTGAAAATGAAGCGACAGATTATCGCTTTTAACCTTGTATTGCACAAGCGGTATAAGATTTTCCGGCATACATTTCACCCCCGCACAGCACCTTTTTCGCCGTTTAGTTTATGTAATTAAACAATATCACACCGCCGTTTATTTGTCAACAGACGCGTAAATATTTTTGTGTTTTCGGGCATTTCATCAAAATATTAGATGAAAACAAGTATTCTATATTGTATGATATATTATTTAAAAAATATATATCAAAATAATATTTGTTTTTTGCCATATAATACTTAAAATGAGTTTTTCGATACAGATTGTTTCAGTTCCTGACAAATTCCCTTAAAAAATATTGTTCGCCGATTTAAACAACTCTTCTTCGGAATCTCTCTTATAAAACACATTTAAAATCAAGTAAAATGCAGCAAATCAAGCAGAATTGCCGAGCGCAGAGATTTGCAATAATATTTAATATGCGTGCGACAGCACAATAACAGCGCCCTCCATACAAACACCGACATATGATTTTATAAACGATTTTTCCATAAATGATGTAGTTTTTCCGGCAAAGGACGCAAGCGACACAGGAGCTATTTCGGTGTAAATAAAGAGCTTAAAAAATCTGCCGTACTCTCCCTGCCTGCGTATTTTCACGCCTTATAAAAAAATCCGGCACGGTGTGTGCTATTCTTCCAGCACAGAAATAAACTCGTCGGAAAAAATCTCCCCTTTTTTATACTTCGAGCGTGCATCTTGATAAACGGCGATTTTTTCCTTAATCGCCGTTAGGGCTTTTTCGTCAGTTGTTTTTTTACGTTTATAATAGAGTGCCTGATACTTTTTTTCATACAAAGAAAGCGCACTGTCCGATTTGACTTTTTCTTTGAACTGTTTTTTTGCTCCTATTTGTCTGCATGTTTTTCCGTCCTTATAAATATTGTCGCAATATTGAATACCGTGGTTATCCGCAATAAAAAATCTTTTGCATACCGGGCATTTTAAAATCGGAATGTTATGAAGAATTGAGTGCATCATTTCAACCAAAAGCAGTCCCGAAAGCTTTGTAAGCCAATAAGTTTCAACCATATCAATATTATCGTCAGTATTGACAATAGCTTTTTTCTCAGACAAAATGCAGCCGCCGCACAAACTAAATTCTTCCTCACATTTATAATAGGCGGATAGCTTGTCTTCGCCTTTCTTGCTCGAAAAGCAAAGCTCCAAAAGCGAATTGGCCTTATCTCTTAATGTATCTAACTCTTGAACAGGAAACAAAATTGAAAGCGCTCCGTAATTGCCTGTCGCTATTCCAAAAGTTATCCTTCCCAATCCAAAAATCCGATTACATTCTTTAGTTGAAATATTTATATGATTTTCTAAAAATGACGCTTGAAACTTCATAAATTAACCTCCGAAATATTACAAAAATATTTCAAGTGATATTTATTTTAAATAATCACTTGACAAAGCCTCTTGCACGCGCTATTATATTTACAGAATATTTATTCTTGGTAATCGCTTGAAACTATTGTACCACTATTTTTTATTTTTTGCAATAGTTTTAATAATTTTAATGGAGGAGGTGAAATAAATATGAGCAAGGTTTTAAAAACCGTAAATGGTGAAATGCTGATGAATACCTTTTTACCGCCGATAGAATTTGCGGTGGAAAATTTAATTCCGCAGGGACTGCATATTTTATCGGGAAGTCCGAAAATCGGTAAATCGTGGCTGGTGCTTATGCTATGCTTAAAGGTTGCAAGCATCGCGCGTGGCTTTACCGCACGCGCATTCGCACCGAAAACGGCGCGGACTTTCGGGCAGCAGCCCGTACCCACTTTTCAAAGCAAAGGAGGAACAAAATGAGACACAGAAATAATGTTATATCCATAAGAGCATCAGATGTTGAGTACAATGTAATTAAAAATTTAGCAGGAGATGCAAAGGAAACTGTGACGGATTACATCATCAAATGTGCGATGCAAAAGAAAATCAATGTGATAGATGTTAAGCCTTTGATAACCGAAGTGAAAAGAATCGGCGGCAACATAAACAGACTTACATTGCTTGCGAATATGGGTAAAATAAACTCTGTATATTTGCAAGATGTCAGTGCGGAACTTAAAAACATATATGACGAGCTTCAAAAAATTTGCAAGAGGTGTTCGTAAATGGCAATCGTGGTTGCACTGAACAATAAACGCCAAAGCCGAGCCGGACTGTCAGGTGTTATAAATTATGTTGCAAACGACAGAAAAACACTTTTGCAAAGCGGTGAGAAATTAGTTTCGGGAATAAACTGCTCTTTCCACTCCGCCTACGATGAATTTATACTGACAAAACACTTGCACTCAAAGACGAACGGCAGATACTTTTATCACTACTGTCAGTCGTTCAGTCAGGAAGAAAAAGTCACACCGAAAACCGTACACGAAATCGGCGCCAGACTCGCAAAAGAATGTTTTGAGGGCTACGAAGTAATCGTCGGAACGCACATTGAAAAAAATCATTTGCACAATCACATCATCGTAAACAGCGTCAGTTTTGAAAGCGGAAAGAAACTTCATCAGGATAAAAAATCGCTTGAAAATATCCGAACCGTCTCCGATAAAATATGCTCCGAATACGGACTTTCGGTTATAAAACGAAAGGATCAGAAAACATCAGAAACAATGACACACGGCGAATATACGGCGGCAACTCTCGGCAACAGTTGGAAGTTCAGGCTTATAAATACCGTTGAAGCTGCAATGAATATCTGCAAAAACAAGGCGGAATTTATATCCTATATGGAAAGCGAGGGATATAAAGTAAACTGGACAGACGAGAGAAAATCTATTTGCTACACCACTCCCGGCGGCAAAAAATGCAGAGATTACAGACTGCACGAAGATAAGTTTTTGAAGGAGAATATGGAAAATGAATTCAACTTTAGAGGAATTAAAAAGTATGAACCGACAGACGCAGGACTTAACACCGATTTTAAATCGCCTGGATATTTTGGAGGAGAAAATCGACGCTCTGTCACATCAGAACAGGGACAGACTGACGGCGGAATTGAATTTGCTTTCAACACAGGTTGGGAAAATTCAAGAAGAACTTTTTACAAAAACCGAGAAAGGATTAAAGAAAATCCGCATAGCGGTGTATCGCATAACAGGGGCGTTAGTGATTTCAATAACCTCAATTACGGCATTGGTCAAAGGGTGTTTAGCCTTGTTAAATCTGTTTCGGGGATAAGCAAAAAGAAAGGTTATGACGAGGACGACACGGCAGCAATATCTCTTATAACAGGTCTTTCCGCCGCATCGGTTTGCATAATGATTGAGCTGATTAAAAACGCACGTGATAAAGATTTGACGGAAGGCTACATAGAGGAGATGGTTGAAAAACTCGGCGAAAATGAAGGAAACGAGATCGGCGGTATGAATATGCAGTAAAATTAAATAATAAAAATTGAATATTTGGATTTTGACAGACATAGTATGTAATATAAATCTGATTTGGAAATGGAGGACTTTATATGAAAGGACAAGTTTTACATATAACCTTCCATAATCCAAATACAAGGTCTGACTCCGAAAAAATAGCCGGTGAATTTATTTCACGGGCGGCAACGGGAGTATTGACCAAGATGATTTTAGATAATCAAGAAAAACGAACCTCAGGCATTAAAGATTCGAAGTAAATATGGTTGTGAAAGGCAAATTTTCCGTAATACTGCGTCAAAATGCTCGTTAATCCACAAAGGATTAACTGTGCTTTTTCCTTGCCTTACAATAAATTTGCACTCTCACAACTCTGCGACCTCTGATTTAGGAAAATTTTTGTTTTGTCGGTGCGTAAAGGCGAAGCAAGGCTGTCGCCTTGCAAGACTGACAATCCGTCAAAACGGGAATTTAACAAATCAGAGGCATATTGAGTTCGATTCTTTAATGCCCAAAAACAACTCTGAATCAGAAAGTGATTTGGATTAGGAAATAAATAGGAAACATACTCCGCCTGAACGATATTTTTTGGGCGGAGTATTATTTTAAGAGGGAATCAAAATTCCTTCGTAGACTTTTGAAAAATTGTGTGGTATGTTGTGTGTTGTGCACAGCGTACAAAACAAGAAAGAGAGGTAATTATTTATGAGAATTGCACCTTATTGCAGAGTATCAACTGACAAAGCAGATCAGCTAAATAGCTTAGAAATGCAGAAAAAATTCTATGGTGAATTTGCAGAAAGAAACAATCACGAAATTACTCATATGTATGCAGACGAAGGCATTTCAGGAACACAGATGCGAAAGCGTCCTGAATTTATGAGACTGATGCGGGATGCAAGGCTTGGCAAATTTGATATGGTGGTAACAAAAGACATATCGAGAATGGCAAGAAACGTGGTCGACTTCCTGCAATCAATAAGGGAACTGAAAGCTATAGGAATACCTGTTGTGTTCGTAAACACTAATTTGTCAACTGAGGACGGAGAATTGGTGCTCACTATGCTTGCAATGGTAGCACAACAGGAAAGCGAAAACACATCCAAGAGAATCAAATTTAGTAAAAGCTTAAACGCTGAAAAAGGCAAGGTGCCGAATCTTGTGTATGGATATGATAAAATTATCGGCGATTACTTTAACCTAAACATTAACCCCTTTGAAGCAAATGTAGTTCGCCGAATATATCAAATGTACATAAACGAAGAATATGGCGCAAGCAAAATCGCGAAAATTCTTAACGAAGAAAATATTAAAACAAAGCGAGGATGCAAATGGACGCAAAACGGAATTTGCAGAATTCTTACCAACAGGATGTACTGCGGAATTATTATCAATGGCAAAGAGGAAGTAAGGGATTTCCTGACAGGCGACAGAATTGATAAGCCTGAAGAAGAATGGAAAGTCACAGAGAGACCTGATCTTGCGATTATAGATATAGATACCTTTGAGATTGCTCAAAAAAAGATGGAGATAAACAAACAAAAATTCTCTCAGGGGCAGCGAAAAGACTGCAAGCATGTATTCAGCACCTTGCTTAAATGCAGTGATTGCGGACACTTCTTCAGGCAAGCCAAACGAAAAGTTAAAATCGGTTATAAATATACTTGGGTGTGTTGCGGACGGAATATCAACGGAGCAGATTCCTGTAATAACAAAACGGTCATAGACGAAGGTGAACTGCTTGCTTCCATCAAGCAATATCTTACAGAACTGATTGAAGATAAGCAAAAAGTTATTAAGAAAATCGTAAGCGACTTTAACAAGAATTACGCACCGATGCACCAAAATCTTAAAACTGAAAAAGAAATAACAAAAGAGATAGAAAAACTGAAAAAGAGCCGTCAAAAATATGTCGATATGTATGATAATGACATTATTTCAATGGAAGACTTAAAGGAGAAGACCGGCTCAACCAACAACCAAATCAAAAAGCTTGAAGAAAAGCTTAAGATGATAAAGTTCGGCATCACACAGGCGGACAAGCTTGAATACGGGCTGACAGATACATTCAAGAGCATAGGCGATATCCTGAGTACTGCCGAAATTACCAATGAAATGCTGAAACGGGTCATAGACCGCATTGAAGTGGCTGAAGACGGGCATATTGACATATACTTAAGGCTCCTTGCAGACATAGGATTAGACGAAAAGTATCAATGTTCATCTATCAGTACATAAAGACATAAGCGAAAGACTCATAAAAATCAACCCGGCTCTTGCGTCGCAGGTGAGGGTAATTCTTGACGAAAACAAGGCGGAACGCCACATCAGAGGCGGACTTGCGACACAGAAAAAATACAAAAAAGCATTATAGCGCAAATACTATGTGATACTGAGACTATCCCAAATTTTGTGTAAAGTCTATACAAGACCTCCAAGATGATATATAATAAAAATATCATTTTGGAGGTTTTAGTTATGCCTAAGTACAAATTAAGTCCCGAAGAAAGGGC